>JALEZZ010000017.1 GCA_022773585.1 Selenomonas sp.
TTTGTTGCGCCAGTTGCTGTTCAGGGGTGAGTTCGCGTTTTGCCATTATGTTCATCCTTTGCGGTTGCGAGTGATTCTGTCAGTATGTCAGAATCGACGTTGACTTGTAAAGGCCTTTTACACAAACTATTTTACACTCCCGAACGTCGAAGCGACAGCGTAGTAGAACGATAGGTCATCTCAGTTTATATTGACTTCCTAGCGCTTTTACGCTAGAATAGCCTTGCGTTTATCGCGCAAGGTTACAATTTTATATGCATGCAGGGATTCCATTTACGGAAAAGTTCGAAAGAATCTTAGCGCTAGCTCCGCAGTGCTGCGGAGGACGAGGAGAAGGTTGTCGAGACGTCAGCGGATGCCTTCCGGTAGGCCCTACCGAGAGTGCTTGTGGAAAACGGGGGAGCAATCCTCCCGACAGAGACAGGCATGGGGCGGATTCCTGCGGAAAGCACAGGAGGTTTTATCATGTGTGGTATTGTTGGTTACGTCGGGGACAAGCAGGCGGCAGACTTCCTCACGGAAGGGCTGTCGAAGCTCGAGTACCGCGGCTATGACTCGGCTGGCATCGCTGTCTATGATGGCGAGAAGATCCGCGTCGAGAAATGCGTCGGCCGCCTCGCGGCGCTCCGCGACAAGATCAAGGATGATGTCCCGCAGGGCACGATCGGCATCGGCCATACGCGCTGGGCGACGCACGGCCGTCCGTCGGATGTCAACGCGCATCCGCATACGGATTGCTCGGGTGATTTCGTCGTCGTGCATAACGGCATCATCGAGAACTATCTGACGCTCAAGGAAGAGCTCATCGAGAAGGGCCATGCTTTCAAGTCCGAGACGGATACGGAAGTCGTCGCGCATCTTCTCGAGGAAGTCTACAATGGCGACTTCGAGGAGAGCGTCCGCGAAGTGCTGCGCCGCATCGAAGGTTCGTATTCCCTCGTCTTCATGTGCCGCCAGCATCCGGACGAGCTCATCTGCACGAAGCAGGACAACCCGCTCGTCATCGGCCTCGGCGATGGCGAGAACTTCATCGCGTCCGATATTCCTGCCATCATCGCGCGCACGCGTCGCACGTATATCCTCAACGATGGCGAGATGGCCGTCGTGAAGAAGGATTCCATCGTCATCACGAATCGCAAGGGCGAGCTCGTGACGAAGAAGGTCTTCGAGGTCAACTGGAATGCCGAGGCAGCTGAGAAGGGCGGCTTCGAACACTTCATGCTCAAGGAAATCCACGAGCAGCCGAAAGCAGTCCGTGACACGATGAGTCAGCGCGTCGCCAAAGACGGCAAGAGCATCGTCATGGACGAGCTCAAGTGGACGGCCGACTATCTCAATGACTTCAACAAAATCTATATCGTTGCCTGCGGCACGGCGTACCATGCCGGCCTTGTGGGCAAATACTACATCGAAAAGCTCGCGCGCATCCCGGTCGAAGTGGACATCGCGTCTGAGTTCCGCTATCGCGACCCGATCATCGATGAAAAGACGATGCTGATCGTCGTCTCCCAGTCTGGCGAGACGAGCGACACGCTCGCCGCGCTCAAAGAGTCGAAGCGCCGCGGCGCCAAGACGCTCGCGCTGACGAATGTCGTCGGCTCGTCCATCGCGCGCGAGGCGGACCAGGTGCTCTACACCTGGGCAGGCCCGGAAATCGCTGTCGCTTCGACGAAAGCATATACGACGCAGCTCATCCTGTTCTTCATGCTCTCGCTCTACATGGCGGAAATCCTCGGCACACTGCCGAAAGAGCGCGTCGCCGAACTCGTGGCCGAACTTCAGAAAGTCCCCGCGCAGATCAGCGAGACGCTTTCGGATGTCGAGCCCATCAAGACGTTTGCAAAGCAGTACGGTTTCAACGAAGATGTCTTCTACATCGGCCGTTCGCTCGACTATGATGTCGCACTCGAGGGTGCGCTGAAGCTCAAGGAGATTTCCTATATCCACGCCGAAGCGTACGCTGCTGGCGAGCTCAAGCACGGCACGCTCGCGCTGATTGTCGAAGGCGTTCCCGTCATCGCGCTCGCAACGCAGAAGAGCGTCTACGAGAAGACGCTCTCGAACATCAAAGAGGTCAAGGCGCGCGACGCTGTCGTCATCGGCATCGCAGCCGAAGGTGACGATGAACTCGAGAAGTATGTCGATCACGTCATGAAGGTGCCGGAGACGGACGAGCTCCTGATTCCGATTCTCGCCGTCGTCCCGTTGCAGCTCCTCGCATACTACGCCGCTATCACGCGCGGCTGCGATGTTGACAAACCACGCAACCTCGCGAAGTCGGTGACTGTCGAGTAAAAGCAGAGAGCCGCATTTGAAGGAGCGAAGCGACGCGCAAATGTGTGCGAATCGCTTTGGCGAAATCCGTAAGGATTTTACCTTCCTACTTGTACAAGTTTCTATTTCCCGCTACAATATCCGTTGTAGCGGGAAATTTTTTGTAGAATGAGCGGAGGATTTTCATGAAAGCATTCATTTATGATATGGACGGTGTCATTGTTGATTCGGAGCCGGTGCATCTGCGCGTCGAGCAGCACATTCTCGAAAAACAGGGTGTCCAGGGCTTGACGCTTGCGGATGTCGAAGCCTATCAGGGTTCGAGCGACCTCAACATGTGGCAGGACCTCGTGAAGAAATATCAGCTCAAGCAGCCGGCAGAGAAATTCGTTGCAGCGAAGAAATACCTTTTCAACCGCACGATGGAAGAGGAGGGCGCGACGCCGATTTCTGGGGCACTAGACCTCATCGAGCGCACGCACCAGCTGCGTGCGCAGGGGATCAAGACGGCCATCGCGAGCTCGAGCGAGCGCAAGTTCATCAACTTCATCGTGCAGTCGCTTGGCATCGATGGGAAGTTCGACACCATCGAATCTGGCGACGAGCTGCCGCAGTCGAAGCCGGATCCGGCCATTTATCTCCAAACGGCCGCGCATCTCATGGTCGAGCCGAAAGAGTGTGTTGTCATCGAAGATACGGAGAATGGTGCGCGCGCGGCGAAAGCGGCAGGCATGTACTGCATCGGTTTCCGCAGCCCGCACAGCGGCCAGCAGGATCTCTCTATGTGTGACGAGGTTGTCGATGAAATGGCAGAAGTTGATCTTGAAAAGTTTTTTAAGCAGTGAGCCAGTTTTTTCAAAAAATCACTTGACAAAGAACATCGAACCGAGTATCATATTACAAGTCGGCGGCAGACAGCGAGGGCACAGCACCGCAGACAACGATGAAACCAATGAAGCGAAGCTGCTTCGAAAAAGAAATTTGAATTTCTTCTTGACAAAGCAAACGCGCTGAGGTATCATATAGAAGCTGATTCACGAAAGAGCTTTCCAAAAGCTTCCGGAAGGAATCAAGGGTGTTCTTTGAAAACTAAACAATGTAGATTATCATGCAACACATGATAAAGCCAGATGTTAGCTGATGCGAAAGCATCACAAAAACATCGATTGGTATGAACGATACAAACATACGAACATATACAATCGGCAATTTCTTTACGGAACTTCAGTAATGAAGCAACGTACCAAAAGATAATTGAGAGCCATATCGGCTTTTCAGAAAAGAATGGAAGCTATTTGCCTGACGGCAAATGGCTAAAATATCCGTAAGCGCTGAAGCGCTAACGGCTCTTTTATGGAGAGTTTGATCCTGGCTCAGGACAAACGCTGGCGGCGTGCTTAACACATGCAAGTCGAACGAGACGATTGAAAGCTTGCTTTTGAAAGTCGAGTGGCAAACGGGTGAGTAACGCGTAGGCAACCTGCCTCTAGGATGGGGACAACAGTCCGAAAGGACTGCTAATACCGAATGTTGTGACGGAACCACATGGATTCGTCATGAAAGATGGCCTCTATTTATAAGCTATCGCTCGAAGATGGGCCTGCGTCTGATTAGCTGGTTGGTGGGGCAACGGCCTACCAAGGCGACGATCAGTAGCCGGTCTGAGAGGATGAACGGCCACATTGGAACTGAGACACGGTCCAGACTCCTACGGGAGGCAGCAGTGGGGAATCTTCCGCAATGGGCGAAAGCCTGACGGAGCAACGCC
>JALEZZ010000013.1 GCA_022773585.1 Selenomonas sp.
GAGTCTGCGAAGCCCGCATAAGCTACAATCATGCATTCCATATGACGTGCTTGTGAGACTCCCTCCGCCCTTCGGGCACCTCCCTCTGAGAGGGAGGCTTTCAAATTCGATGTGTTCCTGCTTAACTTAATGACATTGCCCTCCCAGAGGGAGGCTGACAACTCACAAACTCACCGCGACGCGCGGCGGACGAGGATGAGGCCCGCGATCAGGCCGACGATGTTCGGGATCCAGACGGCGAGCATCGGGGCGAGGGCGCCGCTGCGGCCGATGGCGTTGGCCATTGTCATGAGCGCGTAGTAGAGGAAGATGATGATGACGCTCATTGCGAAGCCTGCCGATGAGCTGTTGCGCGTCGGCTGCAGGCCGAGCGGCACGCCGACGAGCGCGAAAATCAGGCTCGCCATCGGCACGGTGATGCGCTGGTAGAGTTCGGTCTCGAGCTTGTTCGTATCGACGTACTGTGTCTTCATGATTTCAATCTGGGCTTTGAGCTCCTTCATCGTGAGCTCTTCCGGGTCTTTCTGCTCGCGGACGATCTGCTTCGGGCTCGCCTTGATCGGCAGCACCTGCTTGTCAAAGCGCAGCGAGTGCTCGCTCTGGCCTTCCGTGATGTCGTAGAGCATGCCGTTGTGCATGACCCACTGGTCCGAACCGTACTCGGCATAGTCGGCATTCTCGACATGAACGACCTTGCCGTCGTCGTTGAACTCCTGGAGCGTGAGCCCCTGCAGCGTCTCCGTGTCGGCATCGTAGCGCCGCGCATAGAGCAGCCGCTGGATCTGGCCGTTCTGGATGTCCTTGAGGATGACGTGATCCTGCGACTTCATGCCGCTGTTGCCCTGGATCTCATAATAGACGACGTTGCGGTAGGCCGTATTCGCCCACGGTACGACGTATTCATTGAAGAGAATCGCGCAGATGCTGACGATGAAGCCCAGGAGGATGGCCGGCATCGCAATGCGGAAGAAGCCGATGCCGCACGACTTCATGGCCGTGATTTCCGACGAGCTCGAGAGACGGCCGAACGTCAGCAGCGTCGCCAAGAGCATCGACATCGGGAACGTCCACATGATGACGTTTGGAAGGCCGTAGACGAAGACCTTGATGACGGACGAAAGCGAGGCGCCGTAGTCCGTGATATACTTCGCAATCTTGAAGAGCGTCCCGGAGCCGATGAAGACGGCAGAGAAGGCGCAGATGCCGAAGAGGAAGGTCAGGAGAACTTCCCGGAAGATGTATTTGTCGAGAATGCGGATGTGCATCTGTACATACTCCTATTATAGCGTAAAATTGTCGCCAAGGTAGAACTTTCTTGCGACCGGGCTGTTCGCGATGGTCTCGCTGTCGCCCTCGAGCAAGATTTTGCCTTCGCTGAGGATGTAGGCGCGGTCGACGATGTGGAGCGTCTCGCGCACGTTGTGGTCGGTGATCAGGATGCCCATGCCGCGCTGCCGGAGATACTGGACGATTTCCTGGATGTCGGCGACGGCGAGCGGATCGACGCCCGCGAACGGCTCGTCGAGCAGGATGAACTGCGGCTCGAGCGCGAGGCAGCGCGCAATCTCGACGCGGCGGCGCTCACCGCCCGAAAGCTCCGTGCCGCGCCGCTTCTCGACGTGCTGGATGTGAAACTCTTCGAGCAGGGATTCATACTTGTCTTTCTGCTCGGCTTTCGAGAGGTCCGTTGTCTCTAGGATGGCCATGATGTTTTCCTTGACCGTGAGCTTGCGGAAGATGGAGGCCTCCTGCGTGAGGTAGCTGATGCCGAGCGAGGCGCGCTTGTGCATCGGCAGCTTGCTGATGTTGACGTCGGAAAGGAAGACTTCGCCCGACGTCGGATGCTCGAGGCCGACGATCATGTAGAACGTCGTCGTCTTGCCCGCGCCGTTCGGCCCGAGCAGGCCGACAATCTCTCCTTTCTCGACGCGCAGCGACACGCGGTCGACGACCGTGCGCCGCTTGAACGTCTTCACGAGATTCTTCGCTTCAATATTCACGCTGCATCCTCCATCCGGCTTCGTGCCGATCTTGCTTTAGGTCTTGCTTTTACTGTGCAGGCTGTGCCTGCGGCTGGCCGTCCTTTGCGAGGTAGACGGTCAGCTTGTTCGCGCGCATCGTGTTGTTTTCCTGCACGGCCCAAGCATTGCCCGTCGCCGTGACGACGCCCTGGCCCTGCTTTCCCTGATAATCCATGACATCGCCGCCGACCTCGGCATTCTTCGCAGGACTCACGAGATGCGCCGAGCCCGTGCCGATGTAGTGGTCGTCCTTCATCCAGCCCTCCATGCGGGCCGCCGTGAACGTGCCGTCAGCATTCGAGACGACGCCGCCCTCGGCCATGAGCAGATAGTCGTTCTGCTGCGGATAGTAGTCGACCTGGTTGCCGGAAAAGCTCTTGTCCTGCTGCGTGCCGTGGACGTTCCCCGTCGCGCGCATGTGCTCCTGTCCATCGGAAACGATTTCGTTGCAGGTGAGGCGCATGTCATCTTTCATGGCGATGACATTGCCCGTGACCGTGCCTGCCTGCGTCTTGCTGTTGTAGACGGCTTTCTGTCCCGCGATGCGCTCCGTGCCGCGCTTCATGAGCACGTTGTCCGTCGCCGTGATGACGCCTGTGCCCATGTCGTACTCGACCGTGTCGGCGTCGAGCGAAGCCGGCTCGCCGTCCGCGAGCGCAACGGCATTCATGCTGATCGTCAGGCAGGCCGCGATGGCAGCCGCCCATAATTTTTTCGATTTCATCCTCACTTTGCTCCCTTCACGATATGCGCATGGCCCATGGCCTTGAAATGATGGAACGCATTCGTCGACTCGATCTTGTCAGCCCGCGCCTCCATGTCCTCATGCTTGATGTAGGCGTTGCCGTCGGCCGTAAGCTTTGATTCGCCCTCCGTCCAGAGCAGCTTGTCGCACGTCAGCGCCGCGCCGTCTGACGTCTGCACGTTGACGTTGCCATCGATGGTGATGTCCTTCGTCTCGCCCGTATACGAGCCGTGGTCGGCCGTCAGTGCGACCTCGCGGCCTTCGTCATCGTAGAACTTGCCCGAGACCTTCGTGAGTTCGACGTTGCCCGTGCCCGTGTCGATGTCCATGTGCTCCGACGAAAGCTCCCAGATTTCGCGGCCGTCCTTTTCCTCTTTGAGCGTATTGTCGTCGTACGACATCGTGCTCGATTCCTGCTCGACGGGCTGCGGCGCTGGCGGCTCCGGCGCCGTGCGGATGGCCCAAGCGACGACGCAGATGGCGAGCAGGACGCCGAGGGCAATCCAGAATTTCTGCTGCTTGCTCATTTCGCAGGCTGCTCCTCCTTCTTCTCCGTTTCTGCGGCTTTTTTCGCAGCTTCATTCGCCTCAGCCTTGCGGCGCAGACGCTTGTCGCCGACCGTATGGTGCTTCGTCCGCTTCGTCGCCATGTCGGGCGTCGTGTTCCAGCGCTTCTGGAACCAGAGCCACTGCGTCGGGTTCTCGCGAATGATCTTGTCCACGATTTTCGTCATCTTGACCGTGAAGGCCTCGAGATCCTTGTCGGGGTCGCCGTGGTCTTCATAGTGCATGATCTCGCCGATGACGACCTTGTGCTTGCCATTCGGCTGGCGCAGGATGAAAGCGGGCAGCACGGGCGCGTCGAACTTGCGCGCAAAAACGGCCGGGCCCATCGGCGTCGAGGCCGTGCGGCCGAGGAATTCCGTGAAGCAGCCGCCCGGGCCTGCGTCCTGGTCGGCGAGGAAGCCGAGAATCTTGCCCGACTTCAGCGCACGCGCCGCCGCAAGGAGCTCGCTCGTGCCGCGCGAGAAAATCTCGACGTGGATCGTTGCGCGCAGGTCGTCGAGCACCTGCGTGTACTGGATGTTCGGCTGCGGCTTCGCGATGGCCGTGACGGGCAGGCCGTTCAGCGTGAACGAGGCCGAAAGCCATTCCCACGTGCCGATGTGGCCCGTCAGCACGACGACGCCCTTGCCTTCGGCAAGCGCCGCCTTCATGCGCTCGAGGTGGTCGATCTCGATGTACTGCTCGAAATTGCTTTCGTTGAGATGCGGCATGTAGAGGATTTCGAGCACGTTGCGCGCGAGGTTGACGAACGAGGCACGAACCGTCCGCCTCGTCTCGGATTCGGACATCTTGAGCGAAGTCATCATCTGCGAGACGGCGCGCTCGCGCTCTTTCTTGATGAGCAGGTAATAGAGATTGCCAAGCACCCAGCCCGCGCCCATCAAGACCCGGTACGGCGTGTGGCAGACGACCCAGCTCAGCGCCATCAGCGACTTGTAAATCATAGATGCGTCTCCGCCTTTCATAAACAGTAATTCAGCCTCCCTCTCAGAGGGAGGGGGACCGCGAAGCGGTGGTGGGAGTCCCCTGCATGGCAAAACAACAAGCACGTCGTTTTTCCCGCGGGTGCGAAAAAGTGACCCGTTTACTGCGCCAGCTTGTTCGCAGGTGCCTCTCCCGTTACGTCGTAGAACGACACAATCACGTCTTTCCAGCGCCCCTGCGCCTTCAGGATGAACTCGATGACATCCCGCACGGCGCCGTGGCCGCCCGGATGGCGGGCAACGTAGGCCGCCGCCTCGCGGGTCTCCTCGCTCGCGTCGGCGACGGCGGCGGGAAAGCCGCATTGGAGCATGACGGGCAGATCGATGAGGTCGTCGCCGACGTAGGCGACTTCGTCATCCCCGAGGCCGTACTGCTCTTTGAGCTCGCGATACGCCGCGCGCTTGTCCATGCAGCCCTGGTGGACGCTGTCGATGTGGAGCTCGCCTGCGCGGTGCGCGGTCTGCGGCGACGTGCGCCCCGTGATAATGGCCGTTCTGAGCCCGGCCTTCCGCGCGAGCGTGACGCCGAGGCCGTCGCGTGCATGAAACGCCTTGAAGAGCTCGCCTTCGGGCCCGATATAGATGCCGCCATCGGTCAGCACGCCATCGACATCGAAAATGATGAGCTTGACGCGCTCCGCGCGTTCGCGCGGCGTGCTGCCTTTCGCGCTTTCTGCAAATGAAATCATAACAACCTCAAGATTTCCTGAATTTCTCTCGAAAAAGTTTGCACAACTTACACAACGCCCTGCCGCAGGAGGTCTGTCAGATGCACCATGCCGATCGGCCTACCTTCTTTGTCGATGACAGGCAGGACGGTGACCGGGTTCGGCTTGTGCTGCTCCATGACGTGGAGCGCCTGCGCGGCCATCTTCTCAGGCGAAATCGTGAGCGGCGACGTGAACATGATGCTCTCGACTGGCTCGTCGAGGAAGTCGTTGTCCTTCGCGAGCGCACGGCGGATGATGCCGTCCGTGATGAGGCCGAGGAACTTGCCATCGTCATCAATGACGGAGGCAGCGCCGAGGCCCTTGTCCGTCATGACGAACAGTGCGTCCTTCGCGGTCTTGCCCTTGTGAATGAGCGGATTGTCGCCGTCCGTGTGCATGACGTTCTTGACCGTCAGCAGCAAACGGCGTCCGAGTGCGCCGCCCGGATGGAACAGCGCGAAGTCCTGGCTCGTGAAATTGCGGCAGCTCATGAGCGCCATGGCGATGGCATCGCCCATCGCGAGCGTCGCCGTCGTGCTGGCCGTCGGCGCAAGGCCCAAGGGGCATGCTTCGCGCTCGACGGAAATGTCGATGAAGTAGTCGGCGAACTGGCCGAGCTGCGACTCCCTGCGGCCGCTCATGGCGATGATCGTCGCTCCGATGCGGCGGATGATGGGCAGGATGTTGACGACCTCGGACGACTCGCCGCTATTCGAAATGGCGATGACGACGTCCTGCTCCGTCACCATGCCGAGGTCGCCGTGAAACGCCTCGGCAGGATGCAGGAAGAACGACGGCGTGCCCGTCGAGGCGAGCGTCGCCGCAATCTTGCGGCCGACATGGCCGCTCTTGCCCATGCCCGTGACGATGACGCGCGCCTTGCAGGCGAGGATGCAGTTCACGGCCGCGACGAACTCCGCGTCGATGCGCTCCGTGAGCCGCTTCACAGCCGCCGCTTCGATTTCGAGCGTTTCGACGGCTTTTTCCTGGATCACCGTATCGTTCATATCAGCAATTCTCCTCCGCCTGCACGATTTTGTGGATGGCGAGCGCCTGCTTCAAGAGGCCTTCGAGCTTGTCGAGGTAGACCATGTTCGGGCCGTCCGAGAGCGCTTCTTCCGGGTTGTCGTGGACTTCGAGGAACAGTGCATCGACGCCGCAGCCGACGGCCGCGCGCACGAGCGGCTCGACGTACTCGCGGTTGCCCGACGAGGATGTGCCGTTGCCGCCCGGCAGCTGGACGCTGTGCGTGCCGTCAAAGACGACCGGATAGCCGAAGCCGCGCATGATGGGGAGGCTGCGCATATCGACGACGAGATTATGATAGCCAAACGACGCGCCGCGCTCCGTCAGCAGAATCTGGTCGCAGCCGCTCTCGTGGAGCTTGTCGACGACGTTGCGCATGTCGTCCGGCGCGAGGAACTGGCCTTTCTTGACATTGACGACGCGGCCCGTCTGTGCGGCCGCATGCAGGAGATCCGTCTGGCGGCAGAGGAACGCCGGGATCTGGAGGATGTCCGCGACTTTGCCCGCAGGTTCAGCCTGATAGCTCTCATGGATGTCCGTCACGATGGGGACGCCGAGCTGCTTCTTGATTTCCGCGAGCCATTCAAGGCCTTTTTCGAGGCCCGGGCCGCGGAAGCTGTGGAACGAGGAACGGTTCGCCTTGTCAAACGACGCCTTGAAGACATAGTTGATGCCGAGGCGCTCGCAGATGCCTTTGATCGTGCGGCCGATCAGGAGCGAGCGTTCGAGGCTCTCGAGCACGCAGGGGCCCGCGAGCAGCGCGAGCGGCTCATCGCCGCCAATCTTGAAGTTTCCGACGGTGACTTTGTTCATCTGTCATTCTCCTTTCATTTCGCAGCTTCCGCATTCTTGGAAAGCAGTTCTTTATAAATCTCGTTGACCTTCGCGAGGTCTTCCTCCGTATCGACGCCGACGAATGTGCTCTTGCTCTCGATGACCTTGATGCGATAGCCGTTCTCGAGCGCGCGCAGCTGTTCGAGGCTCTCGGCGCGCTCGAGCGGCGTCGGTTCGAGCTTGGCGTATTTCAGCAGGAAATCGCGCTTGTAGGCGTAGATGCCGATGTGCTTGTAGACGGGGATGCCGAGATGATGGCGCGGATACGGCATCAGCGAACGCGAGAAATAGAGCGCATAGCCGTTCTTGTCCGTCACAACCTTGACGTTGTTCGGATTCTGCTGCTCGGCTTCGTCCGTCATCTCCGTCTTGACCGTCGCCATCTGGAGCTCCGGGTCGTCGTCAAAGGCCGCCGCGAGGCTGTCGATGAGCGTCGGGTCGATCAGAGGCTCGTCGCCCTGGACGTTGATGATGACATCGTAATCCGGCAGCTTTTCCGCGACTTCGGCGAGGCGGTCCGTGCCGGTCGGATGGTCTTCGCGCGTCATGATGGCCGCGCCGCCATGCTGCTCGACGACACCCCAAATGCGCTTGTCATCCGTCGCGACGATCGTCTTTTCCGTGCGCAAAGCCTTGGCTGCGCGGTCATAGACGTGGCAGATCATCGGTGCGCCCGCGATGTCCTTCAGCGGTTTTCCCGGCAGGCGCGTCGAGGCGTAACGCGCGGGGATGACACAGAGTGCTCTCAATTTCATAAGCGGCCTTCTTTCTAATAGCTGCATGAACGAACTCAGTCGAAAAGTCAATCAACCTCAGGCCCCCTCTCTGAGGGGGCTGTCAGCAAAGCTGACTGGGGGTGTGTCGAAGGTAGGACGTAGTAGATAGATGGATTGCCCTCTGCGGAGACGTACCTTCGCAGTTGCACTCGAATAAATCGTTATGCCCTACCTTCGCCACACCCACCACCGCTTCGCGGTTCCCCTCCCTCTGAGAGGGAGGCAGGCAGTTCTTCCGTGACCGTCGCTTTCGGCATGCGGCCGATACGTTCTGTCAATCTCTTCTGCAACGTCGCGAGGAATTCCTCCCGCCCCGCCTGGAACGTGACTTCGACGCAGATGACGTAGACGGGAATCGGCCAGTGCTCTTTCACGACTTCGGCCGGAATCTTCACGGCATCTTTCTCCGTGATGACGATGGCCTCGGCACCTTTCGCCTCGGCCTGCTCGAGCACGTCGCGCATCTCCTGCGCCGTGTAGTCGTGATGGTCGGGGTAGCGCAGGCTCTCGATAATCGACGCACCGATGTCGGAAAGCGTCTGCTCGAACGACGCCGGGTTGCCGATGGCCGAGACGGCCACGATGCGCTTGCCCGCCATTTCGCGGACGTCGATGCCCTCCCCGCCAATGTTCATATACCAATCGTAGAGCGGCATGAAGCAGCGCGGCTGATGGATGCTTTCGACGATGGCCGCATGGTCGTTGTATTTCTTGACGGTCTCGTTGATGTACTCGCGCGAACCCGCGGCCGCCTGATCGACTTTCGTCAGCAGGCAGACGTCGGCGCGACGGATGTGCGAAATCGGCTCGCGCAGCGTGCCGCGCGGCAGGATGTAGCCATTGCCGAAGACATTGACGGCATCGACGAGCAGGATGTCCATGTCGCGCTCGAGCTGCCAATGCTGGTAGCCGTCGTCGAGGATGGCGACCTCGGCCCCGAAATGGTCGATGGCGTACTGGCCCGTGACAGCGCGCTCCGCGCCGATCAGCACGGGCACGTTCGGCAGATGCTTTGCGAGCATGTAGGCTTCGTCGCCGGCCTCGGCCGCCTCCATATGCAGCTGCCTGCCATCCGAGACGACGCCGACCTCGCCATGCCATTTCGCGCGGTAGCCGCGGTTCAGGATGACGACACGGTAGCCCATGTCCCGGATGTCGCTCGCGAGGCGCTGCGCCGTCGGCGTCTTGCCCGTGCCGCCGACCGTCACGTTGCCGAGGCTGATGACAAAGCAGCCGAGCCGCTTGCGCTTGAGGATGCCCGCCGAGTAGCCCCAGAGCTTGAGGTTGACAAGCGATGCATAAATCAACGAGAAGATGTAGAGGATGCCGAGAATCAGATGCAGGAAGACGCCATGGACTTCCTTGCTGTGCACGAGGTCGATGAAGTACGTCTGGAGGTTCGCGATTTTCTGCGTCGAGCGCACATGGTGCAGGTTCTCCGGAGCATTCTCGAACTTGTCGAGCATATCACGCAGGATGATAGCGGATTTCCGCGACGCGCCCTTGTTCTCCTGCACGATCGCGCGCGTCTCCTCCTCCATGCGGTGACGGTGCGCCGGGTCGTCAAAAAGCTTGGCGACAGCCTCGGCAAGCTGCTTGCCATTCTTGACCGTGATGCAGGCATTGCGGTTCTTGAACAGCGCGTACGTATCCTTGAAATTGAACATGTGGTGGCCGACGATGATGGCCTTGCCATGCGCGGCAGGCTCGAGGATGTTGTGGCCGCCATGCGGCACGAGGCTGCCGCCGACATAGACGACGTCGCCGATGCTGTAGACTTTGCCGAGCTCGCCAATCGTATCGAGGATGACGATGTCAGGCTCATTGCCCTCCGCGCGCGGCTCTTTCTGGAGGCCCGTGCGCGTCGCCGTGTCAAACCCCGCCTTCTTACAGAGGTGCACGACCTCCGTCGTGCGCAGCAGCTCGCGCGGCGCGATGACGAGGCGGGCGTTCGGATGATTCTTCCGCACGGCCTGGAACGCCTCGAGCACGGGTTCCTCTTCGCCACGATGCGACGAGCCCGCGAGGAAGATGCCATCATTGTTCTTGAGGCACATCTCCGTCAGGATGCGCTCTTTTTCCTCCGGCGAAACATCCGTATACGTCTGGTCGAACTTCGTGTTGCCCGTCACGATGACGAGCTCGGGCGGAGCGCCGAGGCGCTTGATGTAGTCAGCATCAATCGGCGACTGCATCGCGAACTGCTTGACCGTGCCGATCATGTCGTGGAGCAGGCTGTGGAGGTGCTTGTACTGCTTGACGCTCTTGTCGCTGATGCGGCCGTTGACCATCATGACGGGGACGTGGAGCTCGCGGGCGGTCTTGAGGAAATTCGGCCAGAGCTCTGTCTCGACGGGCAGGTACACGCGTGGCCGGATGCGCTTCAGCACATGGCCTGCGAGCCACGGCAGGTCGAGCGGAAAATAGATGATGGCGTCCGCGTCTTTGATGATGCGGTTTGCCATCTCGTAGCCGCTCGTCGTCACGACGGACACGAGAATCGGGCTCGTCGGGAATTCACGGCGGAACTCCTTGATGAGCGGGCTCGTCGCGACGATTTCGCCGACGGACGCCGCGTGCACCCAGATGCAGTCCTTATTCGCCACTTTGTCGAGCGCGTGCGGCGGGAAGAACCCGAGACTCTGCTTGATGCGCTCGACGAATCCCTTCTCGCGCACCGCGCGGACCATGAACACCGGAATGATGAGCACGCCGACGATGATGGCCGCGATGTTGTACAGTAGTTGCATACTTCTCCCCTTTTCGCTCAGCCTTGAGCTTCCGCGTTCTTGAACTGGATGCTGTAAAGGTAGCTATACAGGCCGCCGAGGGCGAGGAGCTCCTCGTGCGTGCCCTGTTCTTTCACATGGCCGTGGTCAATGACGAAAATCTGATCGGCATCGAAGATGGTCGAGAGGCGGTGCGCGATGACGAACGACGTGCGCCCTTCCATGAGCTTGTCGAGCGCCGCCTGCACGATTTTCTCACTCTCGGTGTCGAGCGCACTCGTCGCCTCGTCGAGAATCAGGATGCGCGGATTCTTGAGAATCGCGCGCGCAATCGCCATGCGCTGGCGCTGGCCGCCCGAGAGGTTCAGCCCGCGCTCGCCAATCTGCGTGTCGTAGCCCTTCGGCAGCTGGCGGATGAACTCATCGGCATTCGCGGCCTTTGCCGCCTCGACGACTTCCTCGTCCGTCGCGTCGAGACGGCCGTAGCGGATGTTCTCGCGCACCGTCGTCGAAAAGAGCATCGTCTCCTGCGGCACGATGCCGATCTGCTCCCGGAGCGACGAAATCTTGACGTCGCGGATGTCGTGGCCGTCGATGAGAATCTGGCCGCCCGTCACATCGTAGAAGCGCGGAATCAGGTTCGCAATCGTCGACTTGCCCGCACCGGACGGGCCGACGAACGCAATCATCTGGCCCGGCTTCGCCTCGAGCGTAACATGCTCGAGCGCCGGAACGCCTTTCTTGTATTCAAACGAAACATCGCGGCACTCGACATGGCCTTCCGTTTTCGGCAGCACGATGGCGTCCGGCTTGTCCTTGATCGTCTCCGGCAGGTCGAGCACCATGAAGACGCGGTCGACCGCCGCCATCGCGCGCTGGAGCGAGCCATAGACGCGGGACAGGCGCTTGACCGGATTTGCGAGGTTGACGGCATACGTCAGGAACGCGACGAGCGAACCTGCCGTCATGACGCCGTTGACGACCTCGTAGCCGCCGAACCAGACGATGAACGTCACGGAAAGTGCGGCCAGAAACTCGACCGTCGGCGTCAGCAGACTCGTCAGGCGGACGTTCTGCATGGCCGCTTGGAAATTCAGCTCGTTCTGCTTGCAGAAACGGTCGATTTCATACCCCTCGCGCACGAACGATTTCACGACGCGGATGGACGAGATGCTTTCCTGCAAGAGCGATGTAATATCCGCCATGCGCTCCTGGATCAGTGTGCCGTTGCGCTTGAGCTTGCGGCCGAAAATCTTCATCGCCTGCCCGACGAGCGGGATGACGACGAGCGTCAGGAGCGACAACTTCCAGTCCAGCATGATCATCATGACGATGGAGCCGATGAGGATCGAGCCCTCCGTCACCATCTCGATGAGGTTCGTGACGAGCGCCGACTGGATGGCCGCGACATCGTTCGTGATGAAGCTCATTGTCTCGCCCGTCTGATGCTTGTCAAAATACGCCATCGGCATGCGCTGGAACTTGCGGAACATCGCCTCGCGCACGTCGATGATGACTTTCTCTCCAATATAAGAGACGAGGTAGCTCTGCCCATAATAGAAGATGCCGCGGAACAGGAACACGACGACGATGCCGATCGCGATGAGGTTCAGCATCATCATGTCCTTGTCCATGAGCACCTTGTCGATCATGTCCTTGATGATCCATGGCAGGTAGAGGTTTGCCGCCGCCGCCAGGATGATGCAGATGATGGCAAGGCCGAGGCGCTTGAGATACGGCTTGATGTAAAGGAGAAGCCGCTTGTAATTCTTCATGAGAGATTTTCCTTATCTATGGTATGGCGGCGTGCTGCCGCGAGAATCTTTTCCGCGACGCGGCCCGAGGCCCCCGGAGGGCCGAGACGGCGGCAGGCCTCACGGAGCTTGCCGCAGACCCAGGCGCGATGCTCCTCGCCGCGATAAAGCGGCAGCACCTCGCGCGTGATGGCCTCCGACGTCACCTGCTCCTGCAAGAGCTCCGGCTGGAACGTCTCGCCGAGCAGAATATTGGGCAGGCTGAAGCGCTCGATGTGCACGAGCAGCTTGCCAATCGCATACGACAGCGGCGACAGCCGGTAGAGCACGACGCACGGCAGTCCCATGAGCGCCGCCTCCATGACGACCGTGCCCGACGTCGCGATGGCCGCATCCATGAGACCCATGAGCGCATAGCGCGCCTCATGCGTCAGCATGACATGCACGCCCGCATCGTCAATCAGCGAGCGCAGCAGCCCCTCGTCCACGCCATCGGCGACAGGGAGATAAAACTTCGTCTCCGGCCGCTCGACGAGGAGCTTCTTCGTCGCCTGTAGCATGTCCGGCAGCAGCATCTCGATCTCCTGCCGGCGGCTGCCCGGGAGCAGCAGGACGCCGTGGTCTCCCTCCTCGAAGCCAAACATGCGCCGCGCTTCCCGCTCGGGAATTTCCGCCTTCACCGTATCGACGAGCGGATTGCCGACAAACGAAATCTTCGCGCCCGCCGCCTCATAGACCGGCAGCTCGTGCGGAAAGATTGCAACAAACTCATCCGCAATCGCCGCGCACGACTTCGCGCGTCCCTTGCGCCAGGCCCAGGCCGACGGCGGGATGTACGAGAACACGGGGATACCAAGCGATTTCGCGCGCTTTGCGAGCCGCCAGTTGAAATCAGGGTAATCGATGAGCACGAGCAGGTCGGGCTGTTCCTCGCGCATCGCATCCGTGAGCCGGTTCAAGAGTTTCCGGATGCGGCCGAGATTCTTCAGCACTTCCCAGACGCCCATGACATTGTAGCTCTTGTAATCCGCAAAGAGCCGCACGCCCGCGTCCTCCATCTCGTGCCCGCCGAACCCCACGAGCACCGTCTCCGGCGCCTGTGCAAGAAGGGCGCGCGCAATCCGCGCCCCATGGAGATCGCCCGAAGCCTCTCCGGCCGACAGCATGATCTTCAATCGCCCTTCCCCCTCGCGCAGAAAATTTTCCAGTACATCCTATTATACTATAACTTTCGGCCAAATCAAAGAAATGTTTTCCATAAAAATACGCCGGAGACCTCACGTCTCCGACGCATCATCCTTCTTCTCCTTCGCACAGTCCGAGCAACTTTGTTTCCCTTGCGAATCGCACGAAATCATCGTAAAATAAGAGCAGGAGGCGATGAAGTGGCGAATCGTCAATACAAGGATTCTGTTTTCCGTATGTTCTTCAATAATCGCAAAGAACTTGCAAAACTCTACCAAGCCATCCGGCCGGATAAAACAATCCGCCCGGAAGACATCACAATCAACACGCTCGAAGACGTTATCCTCATCGAAAGAAGCTCGTCTATCTCCCCACCATCCATTTCTATGAACTCTATATCGGAGATGAAATGAAGGAAGACGAACGGCTCCTCCGTCTCTCCGATTCCTATCGAGAAACAGGCGCCGACCTTGAGCTCACCTGCCACGTCATCAACATCACGTACAAAGAGAATCGAAGAATCCTTCAGAAATGCCAGCCGCTCCGCGAATACAGCTGCTTCATACACCAAATTAGCCAGAATCGCAAAAGCGGCATGAATCTCGATACCGCCATCCGCAAAGCCATCGCTTACTGCATCCAGCACAAAATCATGCAATCATTCCTTGAAAACTGCCGGGAGGAGGTTTTACAGATGATGACACTTCAATGGAACGCCGAAGAAGCAAAAAAAGTGCAAGAAGAAGAACGTCAAGAAGACATTCAGGAAGCTGAAAACAGGGGTGAAGCCAAAGGCAAGGCGGAAGGTATTGCTGCAACGACTCTGAAAGTCGTCCGCAATCTATTGAAAAAAAAGCTCCTGTCTTACGAAGAAATCGCCGACACCACCGACACTACACTCGATGAAGTCATTCGAATCGCAAAAGAATCTCATCTAAGCTACTGAGCCATCTTAACCACAGCGCATCCATCCGGATGCGCTGTCTTCGTATCTATTTGATACGCCGGAGACCTCACGTCTCCGACGCATCATCCTTCTTCTCCTTCGCCCGCTGCGCCCAAGCCCGGCTCTGCTGGCGGTCTGACTCCATGTACGCCGCCTTCGCGCAGTCCGGGCAGTACCGCTGCCCGCCGCCCTTCACGACGAACGGCTTGCCGCAGACCTCGCAGTTCATGACCGTCTTGCCAAGCTCGACCGCCTTTCCCGCGCGCTTGCGCTCGACATAGTTCCGGTAATTGATATGACGCTTCACGATGCGACAGGACGGGCAGTACAGCGACCGCGGCGTCCCGGCGAACTCCTTCCCGCACATCGTGCAGTGCCGCATCACCTTCACATTCGCCTGCATCCGTTTCTTCCGGCAAGCCGGACAAAACCGCGCCGTCGGGCTCGCCACAAACTCCGCCCCGCAGTCCTCACAGATATGCTCCACCGGACGTTTTACCACATGCGCCACCTCACTTTCCTGTTCACGCTAACGCCTCCTGCAGCTCCCTTGTCAGCACGATCACGTTCCGATACCCCGCCTGCTCGAGCTGGAAGAAGATTTCCTGCTGCACCTCGGGCCGTTTCGGCGTGACGGCGATGACGACGAGGTCGTGCTCGCGGTCGGCAGGTGCATCGGCGAGCACATGCACGGGCACGTCGTCAATCGACGGCGGATTTCCCTCGCGTTTGCTCACGAGCAAGCCATCGGCCTCGATTCCATGACGATGAAAAAATTTCAGCATAGCAGCCGCAACTTGTCCCGCGCCGTAAAGATATCGCTTCGACGCCAATCGGCAGACCGTCAAAAAGCCATCGCGCAAGAGCCATGCCGTCTGATAAAACAGATACCTTTGCATCATCCACGCTTCCATGCTCTCGCCGAGATCCTCATGGAACACGCCCTGCTCCTGTGCCGCCTTCAGCTTCGGATAGCCTCGCCGCCAGAACGTCGTGTACATCGAGGTGGGAATCCGGCTCTCTGTGAACCCAAAATTCTGATAGAACAGTCTTGCCGAAAGCTCGCAGAGCACAGCGTGCTCTGCAAGTCGATGTGCTTCCAGATGGCGTTGCACAGCATCATACTCATCGATGACGGCGAAAATCTTTCCTGTCGAGCGCACAGACGAAGACGCATTGTCCGTTCGATAATGCAGATACGCATTCTTCACGAGCAGGAAGCGCTCGGCATACGCTTTCGTCAAAAACGCAAACGACGTATCCTGATACGAAGCGCCCGGCGTCTCGTTGAAGCAGATGCCCTGCTCCAACAAGAACGCACGGCGGTAAAGGCACGACCAGATGGACGGCGTTTCAAAAAGAAACGCAGCCTCCTCCCGCCGCGGGCAGAAGACCTTGCCATACGCATGGCCACGCAGGACCTCAGTGAACGTCCGTTTGCCATCCGCTATTTCCCAATAATTGGACTTCACCACATCCACATGCGCTGCGTCAGCTGCCGCAAAAAGTGCGGCGAACATCTCAGGTGCCGCAAAATCATCCGACTCCACGATGCCGACATACATTCCCCGCGCCGCCCGCAGCCCAACATTCATCGACGCCCCATAGCCGGAATTCGCTTTGTGGATCACACGAAACCGCGCATCCCGCGCCGCATAATCATCCAGAATCTCGCTGCATCCATCCGTCGAGCCATCGTCGATACAGATGAACTCGATATCCTCCAGCGTCTGCGCAGCGAGGCTGTCAAGGCACTGCCGCAGATATCGCTTTACATTATAGATTGGCACAAGCACAGAAACATGAACCATCTTGCTACCTCCACACTATCTGCAGATACGCCTGGAACACTTGGCGCATCATGGCAGGCAATCGCACAGCATCCATATTTTCCCGGAAGCCTTTTTCTTCAAGTGCTTCTCAAATCTCCTCCGCATGCGATGTCGTCGCGATGATGACGAAAAGATGCTGTTGGCGGATCATATCATAATTCGGAAGCAGCATCTTCACATGTTCGAAGTCTTTCCCTGCCATGGCATTGCGATCAAAAACAACAACGGGATTCCGTCCTAATGCTGCCAGCAAATTCATCGCAACTCTGCCATATTGCCCCGCGCCCCAGAGTGCAATCGGCCTCCCCTTTGAGGGCAAGAAGTCCTCCAACCGTGCGAGCATCGCCGCATAGCGAGAATTGCTACAATCACGCAAAACACGCTGAGTAACATACCCGTCCAGCCTTCTCTGCCGCCAATGCACAGCCTGCCTTCCCTGCGGCTCTGGCAAACGATAACCATAGGTCTCAATCATCGGCTTCCAAAAACAATAATCTTGCTTATTCCATGCATGGCATCCAAACGGCATCCACTGCGGCATCCTCTGATAAGCACGTCCAATATCCGTCCCAACCGAAAAATCCAATGCTGTCATAAAATCAGGGACATGAAAGTCAAGGTCTGGAAGCGTGGCACAAAAAACAAAGAAAAGATCCTCCCATCGCAAGAACTTGTTCCCTCTTGACCCAAGAACCAGCAACCTGCTTCCTTAACTCCGCAACGCTCTCAATTTCTTCAACGTATATGGAGAATTCAAAATCTCTTCCGAAATCGCATAAATATGCTGGCATCCAGGATACCGCTGCTTCAACATCGCAACTGCTTCGTCTGCAAATCTTTTTCTACGAATGGCAACCAGTACGGCATCTCCATCGTGAACGCATAACGTTTCCGGATTTTGGACGTCCATCTCTCTTGCCTGATACTTCGCATAGTTTTTGTCAACCCATCCGGCAATCGGGACATCCTGGCGATTTTTATAAAACAATTCGCCAAAGCGCCCTGCCCCATACAAAAAGGTTTTGCCTTCGAGCTTTTTTTCTACGAATGGGAAAATCCCAGGGTAGTCGTTGAAATAATGAATGCCTCCATAGGAAAACAAGCTGACAAGCATCTGATTGTCAATGATTCGATAGGCATCTTCCGGCATCTGCGCTTTACGAAATTGCCCCGCCATGTATTTCCCGAAATAACTTTCTTGTTGAATTAAATCGACAATGATTGTATGGGATGCAGAGTCCTCCAGTTGCCGATAGTAATACAAGATTTCCGGAATATAGCTGACGTTTTTCTCTCTTAGAAGCATAGCAAAAAGTCCAGCCGTATCCTCATCAAAGCGGATACGCAAATCCATCTTCCGAAAAACATCAAGCAGCAATGCCCGCGAAAACAAAATAGCGCACATTGAAGAATTCAGGATTTCATTTTTATTCTCTCTTTCGGGGATCACAATTGTATTCTGCAAAAATTTTTTCATGATTTCACAAGCAGGGTACACACCCGTCAGCTGATTCGAAATCGCCTTCTGTTCTCCATGCACGACATTCTGCATTGCCGCATGCACGGAATCCGCATGCGTTGCGTTTTGATTCTGCAGAAGCATCATGCACATCTGCGGAGACACATAATCGTCGGCATCCACAAAGATGATCCAATCCCCGTGCGCTGCCTCGATGCCGGTGAGCCGCGCGCCATTCTGCCCCCGGTTTTCTTCTTCGATGAAAAATATCCTTTCATCTTTTCGGGAAAACTGTTTGCAGATTCCGGGAGATCCATCCCGCGAACCGTCATCTACCAAAATGATTTCGACGTCCGGGTAGGCCTGTGCTTGCAAACTGTGGATGCACGCTGCGAGATACGGTTCTTTGTTATAAACAGGGACGACGATGCTGATCAGCGGATTCATTCGATCATTCCCCATGTCATTGCCGTCCCCCTCGCGATATCGCGTGATGCCGTTTTCCCGAGCACGATATCATAATACTTCGGCGGCAGTCCGCGGCCAGGACGGATACTACGCACATTTTTTTCCGTGAACGGTTCGCCCTTCTTGACATCCGCAACGACGTAAAGGCTTCGGCGGTAAATGAGCGAATTCTCTTCCTGTGGTTGCGGCGCGTATGTGACCTCGCCGAGTGCTTCATATGCCGTGCAACACTCGTGCACGAGCTGGGAAAACTCCGCAGGCTCCATGGAAAACGCGCTGTCCACGCCGCCGTCCGCACGCGAAAGCGTGAAATGTTTTTCGATGACCGTCGCACCGAGCGCGATGCTTGCGACGGCCGCGCCGATGCCCATCGTATGATCGGAGAGGCCGACACGGCAACGGAACAGTTCTTTGAGATGTGGAAGCGTGCGCAGGTTTGTCCCTTCGGGACTTGCCGGATAATTCGACGTACACTTCAAAAGTGTCACGTCAGGGCAGCCGTTCTCCCGCGCCGTACGTACAAGATCATCGAGTTCCGCGACGCTTGCCATGCCCGTCGAGGCGATGAGCGGCTTCCCTGTCTGCGCAACCTTGCGAATGAGCGGCAGGTCGATATTCTCGAACGATGCGATCTTGTACATCGGCGCACCGATGTCTTCGAGAAAATCGACAGCCGTCGGATCAAACGGCGTGCTGAAGCACAAGATGCCGCATTCCTTCGCCTGTGCAAAGATTTTCGGCTGCCACTCCCATGGCGTGAATGCCTTCTGATACAACTGATAGAGCGATTCACCGTTCCACAGATTCTTTGGGTCGCTGATGAAGAACTCGCCATCGGATTTGTCGATGGTGATCGTGTCCGCTGTGTACGTCTGGAGCTTGATCGCGTCGGCGCCCGCTTCAGCAGCGGCTTCGACAATCTGAAGTGCGCGTTCGAGCGAGTGGTTATGGTTTCCGCTCATTTCGGCGATGAAAAAAAGATCGCCATTCCTTCCCTTAATCATGTCAAACGTCTCCCTCCGAAGTATTCCCTCTCTTTTCCGGATTGGATAATCGCGCCACCATCATCCGATACTTCATTTCCGCCAACTCCCAATCTGCAAGATGATCGATGTCCTGCACCTCCATCTCGTCCAGTACGAATGGCATCGTCCGCAGCGTATAGCCGCCGACCGCATCCGCACGCGCCGCGGCGAGGAATGGTGCCACGCGATAAAAATAAAATTGTCCCGCATCGTGATACCACGTCGGAAGATCCTGCGACCGCGTCCGGATATGCTGTGGAAAATTGTACTGGAGGTTTCCGTCCACGAGCGAAAAACTCCGTTGCGGCGGATACGAAAACGGGACGACCGGTTCCAAGAGGCCTGCATCGCTCTCAGCAAACGCCTGCGCCGCACGCCGCAGCTTTTCCGCCGTCACGAATGGCGCAGTCGGATAGAGGCAGCACATCATCTCAAACGACTGCCCGCGCTCCTCGTAGCGCGTGAGCACTTCCATAAGCACGTCGGCCGTCGTCGCATAGTCATCCGATGTCGCCGCACTCCGGAAAAACGGCACGGAAGCCCCAGTCTCTCGCGCAACTTCCGCAATTTCTTCATCATCTGTCGACACCATGACCTCGTCAAACAGACCGCTCCCGAGCGCCGCCTCGATCGAATAGACAAGGATCGGCTTCCCGCAGAACGGCTTGATATTCTTGCGCGGGATCCGTTTGCTCCCGCCCCGCGCTGTGATGATGGCGATTGCCGGCATCGTGACCATCTCCTGACAAATTATTTTTTCTCCATGAGGAACCACGTCGCATCATCTACCGGGAAAACAGGATCGCGATGATACTGGAATCCATAGCCGAGCAATTTCACATCCGGATGGCGATCCATGAACTCGCCAGCAAAGTCACGTTTGAAGAGGCGATCTTCATTGCCACGATACGTCACGGTGACAGGTGTCGGATTATAGTACTCGATGATGAGCACATAGCGACGGCTGTGCGTATAAAGCTGGTCATAAGCTTCCGGCAGTTTCTCAGGATTCTGGTGGATGAGCACGCCGCTGACGAGCGTCAAATCAAACTGCTCGTCCGAGTCAAATTCGTAAATCGACTCATTGTGGACATGCACGCCGGGAATCTTCGAGCATCGCTCCGCTGCCTTGGCATTGATCTCGATGGCCGAGACTTCAATGTCCGGGATAAGCTGCCGCAATGCGATGAGGTTCAGCCCAATGTTCGAACCGTATTCTAGGCACGTACGAATATCGCCCCCCCCGCGCACATGCGAGAGGATTTTTGCAAACATGCCTGTCTTTGAGGCGAGGATCTGCGCATTGGAATTGCGATCAATATATGCATCTCCGAACGCGCCAGCCTAGAATTCTTCCTGCGGGGTATCGTACTTCATCAATAGTTCCTCCAAACTTCCATGAAAACGTTTAAAATCTGCCAATATCTTGCAAAACCTGCACCGTCTGCTCCGCCATCTCCGGCGTATATTCGTTGCCTTCGAACAAGTTGATGACATGCTGCTCGAGCCAGTCGCTGTTCGGCGTTTTCGTATCGTCAAAGTAGCCGTTGCCAAGGCTCATATAGTGATGGCTTGCAAAGAGCCCTGCTGCGAACAACGCATCGAGACACGCCTGCAGATTCCGCACGAGGATGTTGTAGCGCCAGCCTTGCATCGACGCTGGAAGTGCATTCGGCAGCTTCGCGTAGATGTCTTGGATGACCGCTTGGTGGTGCAGGATATGCTTGTGTTCCTGCTTGACCTGTTCAAGATAATCTGTTGGCGGTACGCCAGACGGATCCATCCAATCATCGAGCAGGACATCCCACTCGGCAGGAAGGTGTTTTGCATGGCAGCACTTGATGCTTTGGTCAAATGCCGCATCTTTTTCTGCCACATCGCTTCCATCCAGTGAATATAGTTTGTATGCCCAACCTTTTCGAAGGTCAGCAAACGCACCGAAGCCAAGACTGACTGGCTTCGCCCGTCCCGTGCTGTACAGGACGAGGTCTGCGAGCGTTTCCTGCGGTTCTGTCGGCGGGATGGAAAGGCACGCATCATCGATAATGACAAGACGTGGAAACCGCTCGCGCAACGCACGGAAAAACGACGTACGATCCGACGTATCGCCGTATGTGCGGTTGTAATGCAGCACGCGGATTTTCGGCCGTGATGCCAAGATTTCCGTGATCTGCTGCTCATCCGGCTCCCATGTGCCAAACGTGATATCGCAGAATGCGATGTCCATGCCAGCCTTCCGATACGTCGCGGGGACGCACTCACAGATATTCGCCGGCATGAGCGCCGTACCTGTGAGTGCGTTCGAGCGTACGAAGTTGTACAAGATCGCCGAGGCTCTGCTGCCCATGACTCGTACCAGATCACAAAGACGATCGTCCCCCCCCCCGCGTACGATACATTTTCAGAATCTCGAACCCTAACAATTTCAAGGGCTCGGGATTCTCTTTTTTTGCCGTCCCCCCCACCGCTGTCCGCGGTGCAGGGACGGTTTTTTTGTTAAGGTTATGTGAATTTTTGAAAAAAGGGCTTGAC
>JALEZZ010000014.1 GCA_022773585.1 Selenomonas sp.
GCTAGTTGCTGTTCGGGCGTGAGTTCGCGTTTTCGTTTTGCCATTGTGTTCATCCTTTGCGGTTGCGAGTGATTCTGTCAGTATGCCAGAACCGACGTTGACTTGTAAAGGCCTTTTACACAAACTATTTTACACTCCCAGTCTTTTTCACAGATACATGCAACATGTTCATCGCTTCCTTTCTATTTTCTTCTATTATCCCATTTTTTATTGTTTTAATCACGCATATTCCGGACGGATTTCGCAAAGCAGTTGACGGAATACGAATAATCCCAACCGATTGCGAAAATATGATATGATGATGGCAGGAAATGACGAAGGGAGGCGGTCACGATGCTGGATACGGCGATGGCGTATCTTTCGAGCCAGTATGAAAAGGTGCGGCGGCTGAATGGAGCAAAAGTGCGCAGCGAGGTCTGGCTCGTGTCGGATGCGGCGGGGCACCCGGCGGTGATGCGCATCGTGCATGCGGGCGGGCTGCCGTTTGCATTGCTGCGCGAACATCAGGGCATAGGAACGCCGTTCTGGCCGGAAATCTTCTTCTGCGCAGAAGACGAAGACGAGACGATCGTCGTCGAGGAATATGTCAGCGGCCATACGCTCGAGGAACGGCGCGTCGCACGTCAATGGCTGACGGAGGCGGAGGCGCGGTCGCTGCTCGCGCAGGCGGCGGCCGGCCTCGCTGCGCTCCACGCACTCGGCATCGTGCACCGCGACATCAAGCCCGCGCATCTCATCGTCCAGCCCGGCGGTTCTGGCGCTTCCGGTTCTTTGGGTTCCGTCCGGCTCATCGACTTCGATGCGGCACGCGTCGTGGCGGCAGGCGCGGCACACGATACGCACCGGCTTGGCACGGAAGGCTATGCGCCGCCCGAGCAGTTCGGCTATGGGCAGACGGACGGACGCAGCGACATCTACGCGCTCGGCGTGACGGTGCGCGAGCTCCTGGGTCCCGACTTTGCAGAAACGAGCCGCCTCGGCCGCATCCTCGCGCGCTGCACGGAAAAGGATCCCGACCGCCGCTACCCCGATGCCAACGCGCTTGCTGCCGCGCTCCAGCCATCGCGAAAACGAACGTATCTGCGCCGCGCGGCCGTGCTGTCCGCAACGGCCGTCCTGACGCTCGCGCTCGGCGGCGGCGCGCTGCTGTTCTTGACGCCAAAGGGTACGACACCGGCGCAGGAGCTCGAGCAGACGCTCGAAGATGCGACAACGAAGGCGACGGACGAAGCGCGGCAGGTGCGCGATGCCGTCACGGGCAAAAAAACAGCGCCGCCCGCAAACGACGCGGATGACGCGAAAATCAAAAAGACTGACAGCATCAACAGCCTGCCAGGTGCCGATGCCAGCAACGCGACACATGCCAAAGATGCAAACGACGCCAGCAGCACGGCAAGAAACGCTTCCGGCCGCCTCGAAAGCTCGCTGACATTCAACGGCCAGCCATGGGATGCTGCTGACACGATTGTCCTTTCCTCTGACGACTGGCGCACATGGCCGCGCGAAGCGAACGGCGCGACGAATGGCGACTATGCGCTGTTCTTTCCGAGCGGCTGGCAGGTCGCGCTGACGCTGACGAATGACAGCGATGCTCCGCTCACGGGCGCCTCGCTTGATGTTTCGTTCGATGGCGGCAGCCATACGGAGACGGCCGCCATCCCCGTCTCACTCGCGCCGGGCGCAACGACGACTGTGCCCATCACGCTCGGCGGCCGCCGCATCGACAGCGCGAACATGCAAATGGCCACGCTCGACCTCCATCTCGTCGGCAGCACGGCGAGCATTTCCGGCAGCAAAGACTGGGTTGTGACGTTCTATCTGCAGAATGTCGGCGGCTACCATGTCTTTGACGAGCTCCGTTCCCAATGACTTTGTAAAAGTATTCGTATTCCGTCAAATAATTGCTCTATCCCGTCTGCTTTATGCGTTACAAATGCGTGAAAATCCCATAAAATATAAAGAGAGCGCGACTTACCTGCGAGGGAAGCCGCGCTGGGGTGGAATCTCGTATACTATAGGAAAGGGAACGATATGTGCGAGATGGAAACGGGGCAGACGATGACGAAGAAGACGAGGCGCGATATGTTTTTCCGCCAGATTGGCGCGAAAATCACGTATGAACGGACGATTCATGGCATGACGCAGGAAGAGCTCGCGACGAGCACGCATATCAACCAAAGCACGTTGAGCCGCGTCGAGAATGGCAAGTACAACGAAAATCTCTCTATGGCTATGCTGCTCGACATCGCCGACGCCCTCGGCATCACGCCGGAACTGTTCTTCCAGTTCCGCGCCGACGAGCGGGCGCTCTGGGTCATGCCGCCAGAGAAAGGCGACCACCCCCCCGAATAATCCGATACATTTTCAGAATCTCGAACCCTAACAATTTCAAGGGCTCGGGATTCTCTTTTTTTGCCGTCCCCCCCACCGCTGTCCGCGGTGCAGGGACGGTTTTTTTGTTAAGGTTATGTGAATTTTTGAAAAAAGGGCTTGAC
>JALEZZ010000033.1 GCA_022773585.1 Selenomonas sp.
TATAATCCATGGAGAGGACATTCCTTTGTGTGGATTTACATTGTCGATATGCATTTCCACATCTTAGCGGATGTCTTCTTTTTTGACAACATGAATTATTCTTCGAAACTATTCAATCCCACAAGTTTTGTGATTGAACCAAAAAAATCGTCAAGGCATCGTTAGCCTTGGCGATTTTGCGTTATAATAGACATAACATCCCACGCAAAGGCAGGCTCCATCCATGCTCACATATTCTTTTGAAAACATCGGCCGCACGCCGCTCTATGCGCATCTCTACCGCTGCATCCGCCACGACATCGAGACGGGGGTGCTGTCGCCGGGGGAGAAGCTGCCGTCGAAGCGGGCGCTCGCGCGGCATCTCGGCATCAGCACGATCACGGTCGAGGGGGCGTATGGGCAGCTCATGGCCGAGGGTTACTGCACGTCCCAGCCGAAGCGCGGCGTCTATGTTTCGAGCGAAATTACAAAAGCGGCGGGTGCTTGGCCGAAGATAGAGACTTCTATGGCTCCCCCTCTGGGGGAGCTGTCGAGCGGTAGCGAGACTGAGAGGGTGACGGCGTTGCGGGATGCACTGACCATTCGGCAGAACCGAGAATCTCATACGTCGTTACCCTCTCAGTCACCCTTTCGGGTGCCAGTTCCCCCAGAGGGGGAGCCAAGGAATTGCCGCCTCCCCCTTTGGGGGAGGTGCCCCGAAGGGGCGGATAAGCAGACGCTTGGCGCTTCAGCGCCTAGCGGTCGCTTATGCCGCTCGCGGCAGAGGGTAGCGCCGTCTGCGATTCCCGATTCTATCGCCATCGATTTCGCCGCTCGCAGCGCCTCGGCCGAGACGTTCCCGTTTTCCATCTGGACGAAGCATCTGCGCCGCGTCGTGGCCGATGAGGCCGAGGCGCTGCTCGCGCGTTCGCCGGGGCAGGGCGTGCTGGCTTTGCGGCAGGCCATCGCGGGGCATCTGCGGCGGTTCCGCGGGCTTGCGGTCGAGCCCGAGCAGATTGTCGTCGGCGCGGGCACGGAGTACCTTTACACGCTGCTCGTCCAGTTTTTTGGCCGCGACCGCCGCTTCTGCGTCGAGAATCCGGGCTATGGCCGCATCCGCCGTATTTACGAAAGTAATGGCGCGACGTGCCTCTCTGCCAGTCTCGACAGCGCGGGCGTGCGGCCACAGGAGCTCGTGGAAAACGGCGCGCAGATCGTCCACATCAGCCCGTCGCATCATTTCCCGACGGGCCTCATCATGCCCATCAGCCGCCGCTACGAGCTCCTCGGCTGGGCGACGGGGGCGCCGGACCGCTACATCATCGAGGACGATTATGACAGCGAGTTCCGCCTGACCGGCCGCCCGATTCCGACGCTCATGGGCATCGATGCGCTCGGCCGCGTGCTCTATATGAATACGTTTTCGAAAAGCCTGACGCCGACGATCCGCATCAGCTACCTCGTGCTGCCGCAGGCGCTCGTCCAGCCGTTCCGCGAACGGCTCGGCTTCTACAGCTGCACCGTCTCGAACTTCGAGCAGTACACGCTCGCGCGCTTCATCGAAGAAGGCGACTTCGAGCGCCACATCCACCGCATGCGCACGCTCTACCGCAAGCGCCGCGAGACGATTCTCCAGCTCCTCAAAAAAAGCCCGTTCGCATCTCATATCGAAATCCTCGAACAGGGCAGCGGCCTCCATTTCCTCGTGCGGTTCCGCGATGCCGGCAGCGATGAAAGCATCGAAAAAAAGCTCGCGAGGGAAGGCGTCCGCATGAAGCCGCTCGCGAGCTATTACGCCGAGACGACGCAGCCGCCGAAAGAAGCGGCGGGCATGTTCGTGCTCGATTATTCTGCTGTGGATGAGGAAAAGATGGGCGAGGCCGTCGAAAGGATTGGGCGGGCGCTGTACTGAGGGCGTGCGCGCACCGGCGAAAAGGTACGACGTGCAAATTGTCAGGACGTAGAGGCGACTACCGACCTTCGGTCGGCATAAGCGACCGCATAGGCGCTAAAGCGCCTTGCGTCTGCTTAACCCACCTGGCGCTTCGCGCCTGTCCTCCCTCGGAGAGGGAGGCAGAGAATGCCAACCCCAAGGCTTCTTTGGAGAGGGCGGCAAGGAATGCCAATCCCAAAGCCTCCCTCTTAGAGGGAGGGGGACCGCGAAGCGGTGGTGGGTGTGTCGGAGGTAGGACATAACAATTGATTCGAGTGTATCTGCGAAGGTACGTCTTCGCAGATAGCAATCCATCGTCATCCCACATCCTACCTTCGACACACCCCCAGTCAGCTTCGCTGACAGCCCCCTCTGAGAGGGGGCCTTATCTGCCAAAGAAGATACATTCGGCAGAAATGAGAAAGGATGATTGCTCCCATGAACTCTTCCTATCGCTACACCACTTTTGCAAAAGCGCGCGCGAGGCAGCTCCGTTCTGCCATGACGCCGTCGGAACGTCATCTCTGGCATGATTTCCTGCATGACCACAAGCCGCGCTTTCAGCGGCAGCGGGCCATCGGTCCGTATATCGTGGATTTTGTCTGCTATGATGCGGCGCTTGTCGTCGAGCTTGACGGGGAAGTGCATGGCGGGGAAGGGCAGCATCAGCATGACGAGGCCCGCGAGCGGTATCTGAAGCTGCATGGTTTCCGCGTTGTGCGGGTGCGGAGCCGGGATGTATTTGAAAATTTCGAAGGGGTCTGCGCTGGGCTGGAACGTGCTGTGCAGGATGCCTGTGTCGAGGGATGGCTGGTGTAGCGAGAGTGGCGGGCATTACGCCTCCGGGAACCGTACGATGAATTTCGTTCCCTTGCCGACTTCGCTTTCGACGGTGATGTTTCCTTCGAAGAGTTTCACCAAAAATTTCACGATCGAGAGGCCGATGCCGTTGCCGCCGGACTGGCGGGCGCGGGCTTTGTCGACGCGGTAGAAGCGGTCGAAGATGTACGGGAGGTGCTCGGGGGCGATGCCGATGCCGTTGTCGCAGACTTCGATTTCGATGAGGCGGTCGGCCGTTCTTGGCGCGCCCGTTTCTTTCGCGCTTCCTGCGCCATTCGCTCCGTTCCTGCCGGGGCTTTCTTCGACCTCCGTGCAGCTGACGGCAATCGTGCCGCCTTCGGGCGTGTATTTGATGGCGTTGTCGAGGAGGTTCTGGACGATTTCTTGGAAGAGGTCTTCGCGGGCCAGGAGCTTCGCGTCCGTTTCGATGCGGACGTCAAGCTTCTGGCCTTTTTGGCGTGCTTTTCCGGCGAGCTCGTTGGCCACTGCCGCGACGATGCGGCTGGCTTCGACGGGCTCTTTTTCGATTTTCTGGCGCATGTCGCGGCTGCCGAGGTGGGCGAGCTCGAGGAGGCCGCTGACGAGGCGCTCCATGCGCGCGGATTCCTTTTCGATGACGGCGGCGCAGTGGCGGCTCGTGGCGGGGTCGGAGAAGTCATCCTCGGCGAGGAGCTCGGCAAAGCCGCGGATGGAGGTGAGGGGCGTCCGGAGTTCGTGCGCGGCGTTGCCGACGAATTCGCTCTGCCGCTGGTGCAGCTCCTCCATGAGCGAGATGTCGTGGAAGACGGCGAGGACGGCGGGCTTTTCGCCGGCCCGGAACGTCGCGAAGTAGACTTTGAACGCGTGCGGGACGCCGTGGATGGAAAGCTGTGCGTGGATCTTGCGCGGGGTGGCGGTTTCGAGCACCTGCTGCGCCGTCTCGGAGATTTCGGCGTTGCCGAGGACGTGGATGCTGTGCCGCCAGAGGTCCGTGGGCCCGAGGGAAAAGAGCCGCCGCGCCTGCCGGTTGGCGTCGGTGATGTTGCCCGCTTCGTCAAAGAGGAAGAAGCCGTCGTCCATCGTTTCGAGGATGAGGTTCAGTTTCTCGTTTTCCGTGCGGGCCTCTTCGATTCTGCGCGAAAGGCTGGCCGTCAGGCGGTTCAGCGTGGAGATGAGGACGTCGAATTCGTCGCCGGTGTGCAAGAGGATGCGGCGCGAGAGGTTGCCGCCCATGATGTCGCGCGCGGCGCGGATGATGAGCATGATGGGCGCGATCTGCCGGTGGCCGAGCCAGAGCGCGAGCAGGGCAGAGGCGACGAGCGCGAGGAAGAGGGCGGCGGTCAGCATCGTCATGTTGTGCCGCATGGCGGCGTCGATGGGCGCGAGCGACGTGGCGGAGCGCACGATGCCGATGAGGCGGCCGTTCCTTTGGACGGGCACGGCGATATAGAGCATGGTTTCGCCGAGCGTGTAGCTGTAGCGCGTGGCGCTGCCGACCTCGCCGCGCAGGGCCTGCTGGACTTCGGGCCGCCCGCTGTGACTCTCCATCGTCTCGGCGTCGCGGTTCGAGTCGGCGAGCACCATGCCTTCGCCGTCGAGCACGGTGACGCGCAGGCCGGTCTCGGCGTGGATGTCGTCGATTTCCTGCGCGAGGTGCGCGCTCGTGCCAAAGCCCTCTTCCTTGAGGCCCAAAGCGATGACCTGCGCGTGCATCTGGAGCTCCTGCCGCGCGTTTTCGAGCGTCTCGCGGTGGAAATACTGCATGAGGAGGAAGCCCAGGAGCAGCAGCCCGAGGAACGATAGCAAAAGGAACGAGCCGAAGATGCGGCGGGCGATTTTCGAATCCAGCATGGGATGACCTCGTTTCTATCAATTATCTGCCTTTATTTTACCACGCCACGCCCCCGCAAGCCTCATTTTACAGAAAGATAACAATCCCGCAACAAACCGCCGCGGCCCATCTGTTAGGATAAGGGTAATCCAAATCACCACAGGCAAAAACGTGTTATCACATCGGAGGAGGAACTATCATGTTCAACAAGAAAAAGCTGGTTCTGGCACTCGGCGCCCTTTCCGTGAGCGCCTCGATGCTCCTGACGGGCTGCGGCGGATCGCAGCAGCAGGCGGCATCCGGGTCGGGCTCGGGTTCGGGCGCAGCCATCTCGGGCAAGATCAGCGCGTCCGGCTCCACGGCGCTCCTGCCGCTCCTGAAGCCGGCACAGGAAGCCTTCCAGGACAAGTACAAGGACGTCACGGTCAACGTCGCCGGCGGCGGCTCCTTCACGGGCATGAACCAGGTCGCCGAAGGCTCCGTCGACATCGGTGACTCCGACGTCAACCTCCCCGACGAATACAAGGACAAAGGCCTCGTCGACCACAAAGTCGTCGTCGAGCCGTTCGTCTTCATCGTGGACAAGGCAAACAAAGTCGATAACCTCACGAAAGACCAGGTCGTCGGCATCCTCACGGGCAAAATCCAGAACTGGAAAGACGTCGGCGGCGACGACCAGAAAATCACGCTCATTCATCGCGCGAAATCCTCCGGCTCCCGCGCCACCATCAGCGACGTCGTGCTGAAAGGCGCAGCGTTCACGGATGACGCGGTCATCCAGGACTCGAACGGCGCCGTCCGCGCCGCCATCGCCAGCACGCCGGGCTCCATCGGCTACGTCGATGCGCCGTACGCCGACGACAGCGTCAAAGTCCTGAAATTTGACGGCGTCGAATACTCCGCGCAGAACATCATCGACGGCAAATATCCCATCTACGGCTACGGCCACATGTACACGAAAGGCGAGCCCACGGGCGCCGTCAAAGCCTTCATCGACTACATCCTCAGCGAGGAATTCCAGAATAGCCAGGTCGAAAAGCTCGGGTTCATCCCTGTCAGCAAGATGAAGAAGTAAAAGAGAAGAAGCAAGTACGACGCCCGCGGCGTTCGAGAAAGCCCCCTCTCAGAGGGGAGAGCCGCGACGTTCGAGAAAGCCCCTTCTCAGAGGCAATGTCATTAAGTTAAGCGATGAAGTCATTCAAACTCCAGCCTCCCTCTAGAGGGAGGGGGACCGCGAAGCGGTGGTGGGAGTAGTAGGATGCTGTAGCCGCACGAGTAGGCTGTCGTTGCTAAAGTCCTTTAGCAACATGACGCATTTTTGTTTGTTTCCAGCACCCAACTACTACCGACCTACGGTCGGCATAAGCGACCTCTAAGCGCTAAAGCGCTAAGAGTCTGCTTATCCCCCAGTCAGCTTCGCTGACAGCCCCCTCTAGAGGGGGCCTGGCCCTTAACTTAATGACATTGCTCTGGGAGGGGGCCAATCATTTCAAGTGTGTAGGAAAGAACAGGGGAGTCAGATGTATGGAACAGGTGGTCAACATGAGTAACGTTAGGGCCAGTCAGCCGGGGGGAGGGCACGCGCGGCGGCTTTTCTACGACAAGTGCGGGCGCTGCCTCTTCATCGCGTCCGCCTGCCTCATGACGCTGATTATTTTCTCGATTATCTTCTTCGTCGGCAAGCAGGGCCTCCTGACCCTCGCCGACGTCAGCCCGGTCGAATTCTTCACGAGCGCGGCGTGGGACCCGAGCGCGAAGCATTTCGGCGCGCTGTCGTTCATCCTCGGCAGCCTCGAGACGACGCTGCTCTCCGTCCTCATCGGTGCGCCCCTCGGCCTCCTCGGCGCGATTTTCCTTTCGAAGCTCGCGCCCGTGCCCGTCAAGCGCATCATGCGCCCGGCCGTTGACCTCTACGTCGCGATTCCGTCCGTCGTCTACGGCTACATCGGCCTCACGCTTTTCGTGCCGTTCCTCAGCGCGACATTCTCGCTGCCGACCGGTTTCGGCGTCCTCGCGGCATCGCTCGTGCTCGCCATCATGATCATGCCGACCATCCTCTCCATCAGCACCGACGCGCTGAACGCCGTCCCGAAGCCGCTCGAGGAGGCGAGTCTCGCGCTCGGCGCGACGTGGTGGCAGACCATGATACACGTCGTCCTGCCGTCCGCCATCCCGGGCGTCATGACCTCCATCGTCCTCGCCATGGCGCGCGCCGTCGGCGAGACCATGGCCGTCCAGATGCTCATCGGCAACACGCCGCAGATTGCCGCGACCCTTTTCACGCCGACCGCGACGCTCACGAGCAACATCGTCGTCGAAATGGGCAACACGCCGTTCGGCTCGACCTGGGGCAACGCCCTGTTCCTCATGGCGTTCGTGCTCCTCATCCTCTCGCTCGGCATGATTCTCCTCATCCGCTATTTCACGTCGAAGAAGGTGGCCCTATGAACGCAAAAGTCCAGAATGAAATCGCCAAAGCCGGCCTCTGGCTCGTCGGATTCTTCATCCTCGGCCTGCTCGCGGCCTTCCTCGGCTACATCCTTTGCAAAGGCCTGCCGGTGCTGAACCTCCACTTCATCTTCGGCAAATCCAGCGACATCCTGGCGGGCGGCGGCGTCGGCAGCCAGCTGTTCAACTCCTTCTACATGCTGTTCCTGTCCATGGCGGTCTCCATCCCGCTCGCACTCGGTGCCGGCATCTACCTCGCCGAATACGCGCGGGAAAACCGCCTGACGAAATGCATCCGCCTTTCCGTCGAAAGCCTTGCCACCGTGCCGTCCATCGTTCTCGGCCTCTTCGGCATGATCATCTTCGTCAACCAGCTGCATCTCGGATTCAGCATCCTCGGCGGCTCCCTGACGCTCGTCCTGCTGAACCTCCCGATGCTCGTGCGCGTCACGGAAGAATCCATCCGCACCGTGCCGCACGACTACGAAGAGGCGAGCCTCGCGCTCGGCGCGACGAAGCTCCAGACCGTCTTCAAAGTCATCCTGCCGAGCGCCATGCCCGGCATCATCACCGGCATCACGCTGACCGCGGGCCGCGCCCTCGGCGAAACCGCCATCCTGATTTTCACGGCTGGCACCACCGTCTCGCGCTTCCTGTACGACACCGACGTCATGGCGGGCGGCGAAACGCTCGCCGTCCACCTCTGGTACCTGCTCTCTGCGGGCCTCGTGCCCGACCGCGATACCATCGCCAACGGCATCGGCGCCCTCCTCATCCTCACCATCCTCGTCTTCAACTTCCTCCTCGTCCTGCCGCTCAAATACTTCCAGCGGCACAGCGTCGGGAGGTAAAAAACCAGCCCCTCCAGGGGGACGGGTGTGTCCCGTGACGCCGGAGCGCCCCCATCATCCCCAATATCACATACACACAGGAACGCCCCGGGCTCGCAAAAAAGCCCGGGGCGTTCCTGTATGAAAAGAGTTGCGTGCGCCGGATGTTTGCGCCCGCCCGCCGCAGCCGCCGGGGGATGCTGGCCCGCCCGTCGCCGCGTGCGCCCGACCACCACCACCGAGGCGCTCCGCGCCGACAGATGGGGAGGATGTGCCGCCGCCGGGGGGCGGGCAGGGAAGGGGGTACAAGAACAATTCTGTATCCATCTGTTGTGGAAGGTAGCTTATACAGCAGCCTCCCTCTAGAGGGGGCCTGGCCCTTATGACCCCTAACTTCATGATATTATTATTCTCGTAGAGGAAGAGAGACTGCTCTCTTTTGTTCCGTTCATCACCGGATGCCCCTCTTCACCCCGCCGCGCCGAACGCATCTTGCAGCAGCTTCCCCCGCAGGGTCTCGAGCACGGCAATCTGGTGGGCGCACGCCGCCCGCTGGGCCGCGCAGGCGCGGGCAAAAGCAGCAAAGCGGCGCTGCGCGGGAAGCGGGGGGAGATGTACGCAGAGGCTTTTCAGCTTTGTAACGTTGAGCCCTGCCATAATGGCCCCGTTGCTGATGACTTCAATCTGAGTCTGTACGACGCGGCTGTCGTGCAACTGTTGCATAAGGAACGTAGGGTCACAGACTTCACGATTGACGCGGATGCGCAAAACGTCGGAATGGAGGATTCCAAAAGGGAAATTTTGTGGGTAGACGGCGCATCTGCCGACGTTTCCTTTTCGAGACATTACGATGTCACCTGGTATCAGGGTATAGGAGCTCAGTTTTTTTGCCTTTTCGCTGGTGATAAAGTCTTTGGTTGGCAGTTGAAAATTTGCGTTGACTTGTGGGATGCCCCAGACGGGAACACCACTGGTGATGTATTCGCTCTGACTGAGTTGTGTGCCAAAAGGGCCACATTTGATGTCGTCCGAGGCGGCACAGAGGTCTGCGATGGGGATGGATTTCCAACCGTGCGGATTAAATGCTAGGTCGCCGAACATTTCCACGAACCGCGCCTTTGGCAGCTCTGCGAGTTGCTCGTCCACTTGGCGGCGGTTCGCGAGCAGAGTTGTGATGATGTCGAGGCGTTCGGCAATATTGGCTTGCTCCATCATGGAGATGTCTGGAACTTCGATGGCGCTGAGCTTTTTGGCAGATAAGTGCTTGACGGTGACAAAAGGCGTCTGGTCTTCGATGCGTTTGAGTGCCTGCGGGAGAAAATAAAAGAGGTACTGGCTGTGGATGTTGTTTCGGGGCGTGATTTTGCAGACGCGCTGATTGAGTGCGGCGTCTCCGCCATGCCAGCGAGCGACGTTGAATTCTCCATCCATGCCAATCAGGATGTCGCCATCATGCACACGATAGGCTTCCGAAAAGGATTCGGGTGTGTAGGTTTCCGTATACCCTCGAACGACGTCGCGGATGCGCACGAGAGGGACGCCTTGCGATGATTTCGTTGTAAAGAGGTCGGCATTGAAAGCATAGCCGTATTGGATGTTGCAGAGCTGGTCAAGTCGTGGCATGGAAATCCTCCTTCGACACTCCCTCTGACCCCTTCGGGGCCACCTCCCTCTGAGAGGGAGGCTGAAGTTTGAATGGCTTCATCTTGTCTCTTTATTTCCCCATTTCCTTTCGCAGCCCGTCGTAGAACGCGACGAGCCCGGCGCGGAGGGCTTCGGTGTTTTCTTCGCCGATGGCCGCGCCGCGCTTGAGCTCGGCCGTCGTCGTCAAGATGTTTTCAATCGTCGTGATGTAGTTGAATTCGGGCTCGAGGACCTCGGCGGCGTCGAGCGGGGGGAGGATGGTGATTTCCTGCTCGAGCACGGCGTAGCGGTCCTTGAGTTCCTTCAGGTGCTTCTTCTGCGTCAGCGCCTGCGCGAGGTTGTCCGCGCGGACCTTCGCGAGCGCGGCGTTGATGGTGTTGCGCAGGTCGTGGAGCTCGTGGATGTGCTTCTGCAGGCGCGAGAGGGCGTGGATGGTGTCGAGTTTGTTGGGCATGGAGGGGCTCCTTTTGTGTGGAATTCATCTTATACGGAAGACCTCTCTTTTGAGAGGGAGGATGTAACGGTTATCGGAGCCTCCCTCTCAGAGGGAGGGGGACCGCGAAGCGGTGGTGGGAGTGTCGGAGGCAGGGAATTGCAAATACATAAAAATTAGAGTCGAAGGTAAGATGCTTTCATCCTTCGACTCAAATAATGTACTTTGTGTCCGGCCGTACCTCCGACACACCCCCGCCCTTTCAATGTCCTTAAGTTAAGGGCGGAGACACGCAACTTTTTGCCTCCCTCATCGAGGGAGGGGGACCGCGTAAGCGGTGGTGGGTGTGGCGAAGGTAGGGCCTGACAATTTCTTCGATTGTATTTGCGAAGGTATGTCTTCGCAGACGCAACCCAGCCATACGTTCCGTCCTACCTCCGACACACCCCCAGTCAGCTTCGCTGACAGCCCCCTCGGTGAGGGGGCCTGGATTTACTGGATTTTCGCTAACTTAATGACATTGCCCGCCCTTTGGGCCCTCCCCCCTCTGGGAGGGGGCTTTGGAAAAGGCAGTGCAGGGGAGGTTCAGAACTTCAGCTGATTCTTGATTCTCTCGACGGCCCGCTTCGTGTTTTCGCGGTCGCCGAAGGACGTGAGGCGGAAGTAGCCTTCGCCGCAGGGGCCGAAGCCGACGCCCGGGGTGCCGACGATGTTGACTTTCGTCAGCAGGAGGTCGAAGAAGTCCCACGACGGCATGCCATTCGGCGTCTGGAGCCAGATGTACGGGGCGTTGACGCCGCCATAGGCTTTGATGCCAGCGGCCTGGAGGCCCTCACGGATGATGCGGGCGTTTTCCATGTAGTAGGAGACGAGCTCCTGGACCTGCTGCTGGCCTTTTTCCGTGTAGATGGCCTCGGCGCCGCGCTGGACGATGTAGGCCGTGCCGTTGAATTTCGTCGTGTGGCGGCGGTTCCAGAGGTCGCGGAATTTCACGCGGCTGCCGTCTTTGCCTTTGCCCGTGACGGTCTTCGGGATGACGGTGTAGCCGCAGCGCGTGCCCGTGAAGCCCGCGGTCTTCGAGAACGAGCGGAATTCGATGGCGACGTCTTTGGCGCCCGGGATTTCATAGATGGAGCGCGGGACGTCGGGCTCGGTGATGTAGGCGGCATAGGCGGCGTCAAAGAGGATGACGGCGTCTTCTTTTTTGGCATATTCCACCCATTTCGTCAGCGCGTCGCGCGAGAGCGTCGTGCCGGTCGGGTTGTTCGGGCAGCAGAGATAGATGATGTCGACGTGCTCGGTCGGCAGGGACGGGGAGAAGTGGTTCGCGGCCGTGCTCGGCAGGTACGTGACGCCTGCGTAGTAGCCGTTGTCCTGCTTTTCGCCCGTGCGGCCCGCCATGACGTTCGTGTCGAGGTAGACGGGGTAGACGGGGTCCGTGATGGCGATGCGGTTGTCGGTGCCAAAGATTTCCTGGATGTTGCCCGTGTCGCTCTTCGAGCCGTCGCTGACGAAAATCTCATCCGATGCGATGTCGATGCCGCGGTCCGTGTAGTTGTGCTTGCGGATGGCTTCGATGAGGAATTCGTAGCCCTGCTCGGGGCCGTAGCCGCGGAACGTCTCGGCTTTTCCCATCTCGTCGACGGCCTTGTGCATGGCCTCGATGCACACCTGCGGCAGCGGCTGCGTGACGTCGCCGATGCCGAGGCGGATGATGTCGGCCTCGGGATGCGCTTCTTTGTAAGCCGCGACGCGGCGCGCGATCTCGACGAACAGGTAGCTGCCCGCGAGTTTCTGATAGTTCTGGTTGATGGTTGCCATGGAATGCCTCCTATTTTCTTCTTCAAAAACATCCACATTATACCACAGGGGGAGGGGGTTGTGAATATACTGGTAATTGGAGAACACAACTTCTATCGCAGCCTCTCCCTCAGGGAGAGGGGGACCGCGTCAGCGGTGGAGAGGGTAGTTGGAAGCAGTGGCCGGACGAGGTTTTGAGTTGTTCCCTAAGAATAACGATGGATCCCGTTCGGTTTCTGCTCCCGACTACCCTCTACTCTGTATAGGCGACCACTAGGCGCTAAAGCGCCAAGTGTCTGCCTATCAGTCACGCTTCGCGTGCCAGCTCTCCCAGAGGGAGATCCTGCTGTATGAGTGATGTTGAGCAGGGCATCCGCCCGGAGCGCCCGATGGCGGTTTCGTCCGTCGCGTCGCAGATGGGCATCTGCGCGTCGCCGGTTTCCGTTGCGGTTGTCTCGATTCTCGCATTCATGACGACGGCGGGCTATGACTACTCCGTCGTGCAGATTCTCGCGGTTTCCATCCCGGCCACGGGCTTCGGCGTCCTCTGTGCCGCTATCTGGAGCTATCGCCGCGGCAAGGATCTCGACAAGGATCCGCGCTTCCAGGAATTCATCAGCGATCCGGAGAACAAGAAGTATGTTTACGGTGATACGGAGTCGCTGCAGGGCAAGTCGCTTCCGAAAGAATACTACCGTGCAATGTTCATCTTCTTCGCCGGCATCCTCGTCATCTCGGCATGCTACGGTTACTTCTTCCTGCCGACGTATCCTTCCGACCTTGCCTGCATCGGCTTTGACCGTTCCGGCACGACGCGCATCGGCAAATATATCCTGAATCACAGCTTCATGATCCCGGGCCTCATCGGCGTCATCTCCGGCTGCTGCATGGGCTTTGTCATTGCTCATATCGTTTTCTGACTTGTTCGGCTGTCTCAAGGCTCCTCGCGCAGAGGAGCCTTTTTATTTTCTACTGGAAACCTTGCGCCCATCATGGTATAATTCATAGGTCGGGGACTCTATGCCCCGCGTACTTTTGAAAGTCCATGCAGGCGCATGGCGCAAGGCGGTGTTTTCCAATCAGTACCCAAGAAGAGAAGAAATCCTCCAGCAAGGGCGAGTCGTTCCTCAAGGGGACGTTCATCCTGACGATCGCGGGCTTCGTGGTCAAGGTCATCGGCTCCCTCAACTGGATTTTTGTTTCGCGCATCCTCGGCGGCGAGGGCATCGGCCTCTACCAGATGGCATTCCCGATTTATTTCCTCGCCATGACGGTATCGCAGGCCGGCGTGCCGGTCGCCATCTCCATCATCACGGCGGAGCGCGTCGCACTCAAAGACATCTGGGGCGCGAAGCGCGTCTTCCGCATCTCCATGACGTTCATGCTGCTGACCGGCATCGTCTTTTCGCTGCTGACGTATTTTGCAGCGGACTGGCTCATCGATTTCCAGTTCATCCGCGACCCGCGCGCGAAGATGGCCGTGCAGGTGCTCGCGCCGACCGTGTTCTTCGTGACGCTGCTCGCGAGCTCGCGCGGGTATCTGCAGGGCTGGCAGCGCATGACGCCGACGGCCGTGTCGCAGATTGTCGAGCAGATTTTCCGCGTCATCACGATGATCTTGCTCGCCGACCTCTTTCTGCCGTGGGGCCTCGACTACGCGGCGGCCGGCGCTTCGCTCGGCGCGCTCGCCGGTGCCGTCACGGGCCTCATCGTGCTCGTTTATTTCCACTGGAAGCTCGACCGCGACATCGAGCGCGACTATGGCAAGGAGCTCGCGCCGCCGCCGGGGGAGGAGCAGGTCTCGTGGCAGCGCGTCATGCGCCGCATCTTCATGCTGTCCCTGCCGGTCTCGGCGTCGAGCCTCATGCTGCCGGTCGTGTCGAACCTCGACCTCATGATCGTGCCGCAGCGCCTCGAGGTCGCAGGCTACAGCGTCAATGAGGCGACGGAGCTCTTCGGCTACCTCACGGGCATGGCCGTGCCGCTCGTCAACCTCTCGACCATCCTGACGGCCTCGATGGCCATGAGTATCGTGCCGATCATCTCGGAGGCGCGCGCGCTCAAAGACATGAGCCGCGTCTACACGCAGACGGCAGCCTCCGTGCGTATCTCGAATTTCGTCTGCTTCCCGGCGTTCGTCGTGGTCTTCGTGCTCGCGACGCCGATTGCTTCCCTCATTTATAATGCACCGGGCGCGGGGCCTGCCGTCATGATTTCGGCGTTTTCCATCGTGCTGCTCGGCCTGCATCAGGTCTCGACGGCCATCCTGCAGGGCCTCGGCCATCCGACGATCCCGATGGTCAACATGATCCTCGCGGCGGCGGCAAAGGTCATCCTGAACTGGAACCTCACGGCCATCCCGTGGCTCGGCATCATGGGCTCGGCGTGGGCGACGGCGGCCGACATGGGCGTCGCGGCCATCATCAACCTCGTCTTCATCTACAAATTCATCGGCTATCGCATGGAGCTCATGCAGCTCGTCAAGACGATTGCTTCGTCAGTCGTCATGGCGTTCGCGGTCAAAGGCTTTTATGATCTCACGATGGGCTGGTGGGCCATCGGCGCGATTTCAACGTTCGGCGCCGTGTTCTTCGGCTGCTTCGTCTACATCCTCGTCATGGTGCTGATTGGCGGCATCCTCGAGGAGGACATGGCGAAAATCCCGATGATTGGCCGCTATAGCATCCGCGTCCTGCGCGCCATCGGCGTTTTCAAGAAACCGGCATCTGCCTCTGCGGCAGGGAAGGGAGAAACGAAATGAAGCGGCTCGTGCTCGCTTACAATCCCGTCTCGGGCCATGCGGCCTTCAAGAAGAAGCTCGACTGGATCATCAAGGAATTCCAGAAGCGCAGCTGCATCATCATCCCGTACCGCACGCTGCGGCACAACCACCACTTCGCGGAATTCGTGCGTGACGTCGAGCCCGCGGGCATCATCGCGGCTGGCGGCGACGGCACCGTGCATGAAATCGTGAACCTCGTCGTCAAAAACGACTTGCGGCTTCCTGTTGGCATTATCGGCAGCGGCACGTCGAACGATTTCGCGACGTACCTGCATATCAACGATGACTACGACGCCTATTTCGACGCCATCGCGGCGGGCAGCACGCGCCGCGTCGACCTCGGCAGAGTCGGGGACGAGTACATCATCAACGTCGCGAGCGCGGGCATGCTGACGGGCATCGCGCATGAAGTCCCGTCGCGCCTCAAGAACGCGCTCGGCAAGCTCGCCTACTACCTGCGCGGCATCGGCGAGCTGCCGAAGATGCGCTCCGTGAAGTTCCACATCACGGCCGACGGCGTGACGCACGACGCCGAGGCCTACTTCTTCCTCGTCGTCAACAGCGCGACCGTTGCGAGCCTCAAAGACGTCGCGTCCGTCGCCGAAATCGACGACGGCAAGCTCGACCTGCTCGCCATCCAGAGGACGAGCATGCCGCAGCTCATGCGCATCAGCCGCGACCTCCTCGCGGGTCATAACGTCCTCGGCCTCCCGTCCGTCCTCCACATCCAGGCGCAACACTTCACCATCCAATCCGACACCCCGCTCGAAAGCGACCTCGACGGCGAAGCCGGCCCCATGCTCCCGATGGACATCGAAACCGTGCCAGGGGCCGTGGAAATCTACTGCTTCACGTAGAAAAAGAAGGCCCCCGCTCAGAGGGAGCCAAAAAACAACGGCGAGGTGCGGAAATCCGCGCCGTTGCGTCTTCGCTCGGGCACGGCGAGCTCCCGCAGCTCCGTCGCGCGGACGTCGAACCGCAGCAGCTGCTGCACGGGCGTGAGGCTCGCGCAGGGGCGCAACAAATCTTTGCTTTTCAAAAGCTGGCTCGTCTTCGTAATGATTGGAAGGCGGGCCGTTTTCTTTGCCCGGTGCAGCAGCCTTGCGCCGCGTGCGTTCATCGCGAGCACGCGCAGATAGCGCGGCCCCGTCGCATCGAACGCGGCCGCCGCCTCGGCCGTGAATCCCGTCAAGACATGCACGAGCAGCCGCGCAATGCGGCTCCGAGGATACCGGCGCGTCGCAACAGCCCCGACCAGCCCCTCCCAAGCCTGCGCCTCCTGCGCCATCTCCAAGAGCCGGTGCTCCAAACCTTCCCCCATGCCGCAGACGGCGGAAAGCGTCGCGCCGTCGAGAAGCAGGAGACGGGAGAGGAGGGGACGGAGGAGGAAGTCCTGGCGGGGGAGATGGTGGGGAACAGATTCTTGGAGTATATCGAATACATATTCTGGCATTACCTGTCGTAATGATTCCCAATTCGTGGACTTATTAATGAAGGGCGTTCCCTCTATATAAGGCCCCTTCTGAGAGGGGGCTGGCGCCGTAGGCGACTGGGGGAGTCTCACAACATCGTTGTTTTTGATTCTCGATTGCTTTTTACGCGGGCTGATATCGTTACTCTCGACACCCGCGTAAGGTTCCATCGTGCATCTCGTTAGCCGAGCTTGTGAGACTCCCTCAGTCTCGCTATCGCTCGACAGCTCCCTCTGAGAGGGAGCCAGAAAATTCAGCGCCGCCCGTATTGCCGACGCACTGGCAAAGTTTCCGCGAAATTTTTCGTCATGATACCCAGCCCCCACGCGCTGCACGAGCAGAGGTTCCATCTCCGGCGCAAACTTCCTCACCGCCCGCAGATATTCGATTCCGAGAATATTATTCGGCGCACGCAGCACCTCTGGCGCGACGCCCGTCCGCTCCGCGACTTCGGCACTCATCGCGGTGGCATATGACGCGCCTTTTTGGATGCGCTCATGCAGAGCGTCCTGGAGCGCAACATCATCCATGCAGGCAGCGGCTTTCTCGAGCGTTTCGATGCTTTCCGCCTCGGCCCCGAATGCCAGCGCCTCGACGCAGCCGAGCGCCGCGAGGCTTTGCACGCCGCCCGTCGCGAAGTGCTCGGCGCTGCGGCAGGCGAAGGCGTAGGGGAGCTCGAGCACGAGATCAGCCCCGCCCTGCACGGCCCAAGCCGCCCGCGTCCACTTGTCCGCAACGGCCGCCAGCCCGCGCTGCGCAAAGCTGCCGCTCATCATAACGACAATCGCAGCCTCAGGATACCGCTCGCGAAGTTTCGCCAGCTGGTACGCATGGCCGTTGTGAAAAGGATTGTATTCGGCGATCAGACCGATGGTAGTAGAGGACGTCAATTTCAAAACCTCAATTCATAGAATGGAAACTCAAATTTTAGCCTCCCTCATTGAGGGAGGGGGACCGCGAAGCGGTGGTGGGAGTCCCCTGTATGGCAAAACATACAGTACATCGTTTTCTTCCGCGGGTGCGATCTGGATACAGAAAAAGGAACCACAAAACGTGGTTCCTTCCTAATTTCATCATGGTGCCGGTGGCCGGACTTGAACCGGCACGTTGTTGCCAACGGCAGATTTTGAGTCTGCTGCGTCTGCCAATTCCGCCACACCGGCAGTTCTGGACGTGCGTCATGAACGAAAACTATTTTAGCACATTCACAGGCGTTTGTCAAATCAAAGATGTTTCTCGGTCAGCACGCGGTCGAGCTCGTCGAGCACATCATTGACGTTCTGCTCCGTGATGACGAGCGGCGGCTGGAAGGCCATGACGTTGCGGCCCGCGCCGTTCTTGCCGATGATGTAGCCGCGGTCCTTCATTTCTTCGAGCACATCGTCGAGCAGTTCCGGCGATTCTGTGCCGTCCGGGTGGATGAATTCCGCGCCATCCATGAGGCCGAGGCCGCGCACGTCGCCGATGACGCCGTGGCGCGTCTGGAGGTCGCGGAGGCCCGCACGCAGCTGCTCGCCGCGCTCGGCCGCGTTCTTGCAGAGGTCGTGCTTTTCGATGTAGTCGAGCACGGCGAGACCGGCTGTCGACGACACGGGGTTGCCGCCGAGCGTCGAGGCGCCGGGGCGCGTGTAGGTGTCGGCGATTTTTGCCGTCGAGATGAAGCACGAAATCGGCGCGCCGTTGCCGAGCGCTTTCGCCATGCACATGATGTCCGGCACGACGCCATAGTTTTCGATGGCGAACATCTTGCCCGAGCGCGCGAAGCCCGTCTGGACTTCGTCGACAATCAGCAGCGTGCCGTACTGCGCGAGGATTTCCTTGACGCGCTGGAAATAGCCCTTCGGCGGCACGACGATGCCCGCGTTGCCCTGGATGGTCTCGGCGATGAACGCGCCCGGATGGCCGGAGGTCGCGGTCTTGATGAGGTCCTCGATGGCGTTCGCGCAAGCGAGGTCGCAGGTGTCCGGCTTTTTGCCGAGCGGGCAGCGGTAGCAGTACGGGTTCGGCGCGAAGTGGATGCCGCCGACCGGCGTCGGGGCCGTGCGCCACATCGTGAGGCCCGTGACGCTCATGCCGAGCTTCGTGCGGCCGTGGAGGCCCTGCCGCAGCGCGATGATTTCGCTGTTGCCGTTATAGACCTCGGCGAGCAGCAGCGCGCCTTCCGTTGCCTCGGAGCCCGTCGAGCAGAAGAAGCATTTCTGTAGATCGCCCGGCGTGACGTCCGCGAGACGCTCGGCGAGGTTGACGAAGTTTTCCGTGAGGTAGATGTTGCAGACATGCTGCAGCTCGTCGATCTGCGCCTTCATAGGCCCCGTGATTTCCGGGTTGCAGTGGCCGCAGTTCATGACGGAGACGCCGGCATAGCAGTCGAGGTACTTCTTGCCGTTGCTGTCCCAGAGGTACTGCATCGAGCCCTTGACCATTTCCTGCGGGTTCTGGTAGAAATGGGCGAGGCAGGGCATGATGTATTTTTTCTTCTTCTCGATAATGGCCGCAGGGCCGATAAATTTCTTTTCGCTCATATTGATTCCTTTCCGTCAGATGGAGTTGCGTGACTCGCGGAAGCGGAACGTGCCGATGCCGAGGTTTCTCGGTGTCATGGATTTCACCATCTCGAACATCTGGTCGTCGAACGCCATGACTTCGCAGCCGGCCGCGAGCTCATCGAGCGCCTTGCGGTACATCCACGTCACGGTCGCCGTGAGGCCCTCGTCGTAGTCCTGCGCTTCGATGCGGTACGAGGCGATGCCGCCCATTTTCGAAAGGTACGGATAGAGGCAGAGGTCGTTTGCGAAATAGAGATGGTCGCGGCCGAACTGGTCGACGCGGATGCGATGGAGCTCGCCCGCGCGGTCCTTGAGCGCGTAGCGGCGGTTCTGCACCTCGGGATTGTTGAGCGCGTTGTAGTGCGGCAGGTTCATGCCGATGAAATCATGGTCGCAGATCATCGACTCATAGCTGCCGTGCACGATGACCTCGATCGGGAGCTCGGACGTCTCGACGATTTCGCGCAGCTGCTCAAACGAGAGCTCGAGCGAGGCGCAGGCCATCGAAAGGCCGTTTTCCTTCAGGAACTTCGCCGCGAGGTGGTTGAAGAGGTTGAACGAGACATCAGCCTGCACGGGGAGGTCAGTCAAAGTCTTTGCGAGCTTCAGCGCGCCGAGGTTGCTGACCATGATGCCGTCGGGCTTGCGTTTCCAGTTCTGGATGCCGGACAGGAACTGCTCGAGCTCGCCGCATTCGCGCCGCATCGTCGTGCGCGGCGTGTTGAGGACGACTTTTGCGCGGCCGTCTGCCGCGGCCAGCACGTCCTGATAGTCCGCGAGCGACCACGGACGGTACGGACGGAACGCCTCGCCGCCGACATAGACGGCATCGGCGCCATGCTCGATGGCCGCTTTTGCCGCCGCCACCGTCTGCACGCGCACGGAAAGGCGCGGCTGCGGGGCGAACGGCTTGTCGATTTTGCGTTCCTGCTTCAGAATGTCGTCCTGGAAGCCCGCTTCTTTGACGGCGTCAGAGAAGAAGCGCGGCTCGCGCTCGCCTGTGAAGCCGATGTCTTTTTTCGTCGTCTGGCCAAACGCGAACGTCGTCGTGAAGTCGCGCGCACGGTTGTCGTAAAGCGTCTTCCAGCCCGCTTCGTCCGTTTCGTAGCCCGTCGGGTCAGCGATGTAGGCGTCGATGGCGGCGCGATAGGTCGAGACGATGCGGCGGAGGAACGGTGCCGGGCGCATGCGGCCCTCGATTTTGAACGAGAAGACGCCCGCCTGGATGAGCTGCGGGATGACGCGGTACATGCACATGTCTTTGAGCGCGAGCTTGTACGGGCCTTCGCTGCCCTCGTCCATGCGCTCGCCCGTCTCTTCGTCGACGAGGTCGTAGGCCCAGCGGCACGGCTTCAGGCAGCGGCCGCGGTTGCCGCTCTGGCCGAAGACGACGCCAGAATGGATGCACTGGCCGCTTTCCGAGATGCACATGTCGCCGTGCATGAAGTATTCGACTTCGATGCCCGTCTTCGCGCGGAAATTCGTGAGCTCCGAGAGCGTCATCTCGCGGCCGACGACGATGCGCGTGATGCCGTATTCCTTGAGCTTCTCGATGGCGTGCTCATTGTGCGTGTTCATCATGACGGACGTGTGCAGCGGGATTGTGAGGCCCATCTCATGCACGAGCTCGAGCACGGCGAAATCCTGCACGAGGATCGCGTCTGGCTGGATTTCCTGAAGATAAGCGAGATACTGCCGGAGCGCCGGGATTTCCTCGTCGCTGATCAGGTTGTTCAGCGTGATGTAGAGCCGCACGTCATGCGCGTGGCAGTAGGCGATGGCTTCTTTGAGCTGCTCGTCCGTAAAATTGAAATCGCCTTCATGCATGCGCATGTTGAAATGCTTGCCGCCGAGATACACGGCGTCCGCGCCGGACTCCACATCCGCGACGAGCGCGTCCCACGTCCCAGCCGGAGCCAGCAGCTCGACAGATTTCCGCGTCAGAATCATAAAAAGAAATACCTCTTTTCCATATCGTTACGTGAAGCGTTGAGACATTCAACCACACAAGCCTCCCTCATTGAGGGAGGGGGACCGCGAAGCGGTGGTGGGAGTAGTAGGGTGCGATAGCCGAACGGGATTTCACACAACTGCTAAAGTCTTTGCTTCCATTTGATTCAAGTATAACAGGAAACTGTTATAGGGGCAAATAAAAGTAAGAAAATGCGGCACGATATGGCGCGGCCTTGCGTGCCGTGGTATAATGAAAAAGATTATTGCGGGAACGTGACAGAAAACTAAGAACAAACAAGAACCAAAGAAGGTAGATTTATGACATTTGACTCCAGCAACGACACCGTTGCGATTCTTTACGACATCGAGAACGCGCCGTTCGAGATGCTCGACTACACGCTCGGCATCGCGCGGCGGTTCCAGCCGTGCCGCATCATCGTCGTCACGGACTGGGACAAAGTCCCCGAGGACCAGAAGCGCTGGGAGCGCCTGCGCCGCCGCCCGGGCTTCACGTTCCGCCCCGTGACGCGGACGTACCTCGGCAAGAACTCGCTCGACAACGCGCTCTATGACTCGGCGCTCGTGCTCTACAAAGACGGCGTGCGCCGCTATTTCATCATCACGACGGATTCCGACTTCGTGAAAATCGCCGAGGCGCTGAACTCCGGCGACAAATCCTATATCATCGGCGTCGGCACGAAGCAGGCGAGCGAGACGCTCCGAAGCGCCTACGACGAATTCTTCTGCTATCCGCCCGAAAAGCCCGAGAAGAAGACGCGCAAGGCCAAGGCGGAAAAAGCTGCTGACAAGCAGGAAAAGACAGCGAAGGGCAAGACGGCTAAGAACGTTAAGAACGCGAAGAGCGAGGCCAAGGGCGAACCAAAAGCCGCGACGAACGCGAAGGCCGGAAAAGGCGCGAAAGCGGCCAAGGCTGAGAAACCGGCAAAAGCGACAAAAGCGACGAAGACAGCGAAAACGGCGAAGGCGACGAAAGAAGCAAAGGCCGAGACCACAAAGCAGGAGCTCGCCAAGGCGGCAGAAATCGCTGCTGTGGAAGTGCAGAAAGCTGCGAAAACGACGAAAGCAACCAAAGAAACAAAAGGCCGCAAGAACGCAAAGGCGGAAAAGGCAGCTGCAGCCAAGCCGGAAAAAGCGGCGGAGCAGGAGAAGTCCGCAAAGGCGGCAGCTGCAAAAGCCGAAGCGCCCGCCAAGGCCGCACCGGCCGACGCCCTGACCGTCCGCCTGCCGCGCACGCTCCAGCGCGACCTCGAACGCCGCAAAGAGGAGGAAGGCGTCTCGATGGACGAACTCGTGACGTACCTCCTGATGCGCGGCATCACGCAGTAAATCAGAAAGGAAATCCATCGTGAAACGAAAAGAACAGGCACTGCTCTATGGTTTCAATGACGAAGAACGCATCCACCTCGTGCGCCGCACGCTTGACAAGCTCGGCATCGCCGCGCACGTCCTGGAGCCTTCGGCGCACCACCAGAAAGTCGGCTACCTGATCGGCAGCAAAGGCTTCCGCCTGACGCCGGAGGATCCCGACGAAGAAGATTTCGTCTTTCCGCACGAAGTCCTGCTTTTAGACAAAATCAAGGGCAAGCGCCTCGACGAAGTGCTCGCGAAGCTCGCGGCCGCCGTCCAGCCGCCCATCCGCTACAAGACCGTCGTCACGCCATTCAACACGTTCTGGACGCTCCGCCGCCTCTGCGAGACGATGCAGAAAGAACACGCGTATCTCGCCGAAAGGGACGAAGCGAAGGAACAGAGAAGACAGGAATGATACATGAAAAACCTCGATGATACCCAGTCCATGCCCGCGGTCAGCGACGAAACGCAGATTCTGCCGCGCAGCAAGGGCGGCAAGGGCACCGTCCGCGAGCTCGACCCGCTGCCGACGCAGGGCAGCCGGACAGCAGCTGGCGGCCAGCCGCCCAAAAGCCCGATGGGGCAGGGGACGCCGCAGCCCGGCGGCCCCTATGGCCCGGAAGGTCCGCAAGGCCCGGATGACCCGAAGAAAAAAGCTGCTGCCGCCAAGCGCAAGCGCAACGTGATTTTCGCCATCGGCTTCGTCGTCGCCGTGCTGCTCGGCTTCATCGCTGCGGGCTACAGCCAGCAGAGCGCCGAACGCGCCGAGAACGCGCGCCGGCATCAGGAGCAGCAGCTCCAGTCGCAGCAAGCCAAGATTGACAAGGACACGAAAGACCTCGAAGCGAAGAAAGCCCAGCTCGAGCAGCAGAAGCAAGAACTCGCGAAAAAGAAGCAGGAGCTCCAGCAACAGTCCGCGCGCGCCCAGGGTCGCAACGAACAGCTCGAAAACGACAGCTCGAGCGGCATCGGCAAGCTCATCGACAAGGTCACGGGCAAAGAAGCGAAGCGCCAGCAGGCCAAGGCCGCGAACGACGCCGAACAGTCTGCCGCCCAGAGCGATGCGGGCAATATCGACCAGTCCATCGAAAACGTCCAGCAGATGCTTGACGACGTCGACCAGAAGCTCGACACGGCCAAGACCGTCAAGCAGGACGCCAGCGCCGCCCTCGAAAAAGCCCAGACCGCCTACGACGAAAACCGCGGCACCATCGACGCCGTCGTATCCTACGCCAAGACCGGCGCGCAGATGCTCGGGAACCTGCTGTTCCAATAATAGAATTGTCATAGCCCGCGTAAGATTGCAATCGAAAATCACACATATCCATCTTGTGAGACTCCCTCAGTCACCCATTCGGGCGACAGCTCCCTCTGAGAGGGAGCCTTTAGATTCAGAGTCCTTTTCGGCCCCCTCACAGAGGGGGCTGTCAGCGAAGCTGACTGAGGGAGTCTCACAAGCAGGAAGGGAGAAAAGCACGATTGTATCTTATGCGGGGATTAACGTTTGTAATTTTATAAGGCTCTTCACCCATAAGTGTGGGTGAAAGATTAGCATCAGCATCGCCTCAAGCCGCGTGATTCGTGGCTCGAGGACGATTCGGCAATGGTACGACAATATCGGAACATCCGAGCATGACCAAATCAATCATGTTTTGGA
>JALEZZ010000066.1 GCA_022773585.1 Selenomonas sp.
CATGCGACCTATCACATCTCTGCTGGGAAGATCGAGGGAATCAACAACAAGATCAAGACGCTGCGCCGCCAAGCGTACGGCTATCCTGATGATGAATATTTCTTTTTGAAGCTCATCGACATGAGCCGTCACTGATGGATGATACTACGCGAATCCCACAAGAAAAATGATTGAGCCAAGAAAAAGAACGATTGTGAATCGTGCGGCCAATGTCGATGAGGCAAATTTTTTGCAATCTGCCAAAAATGCTCCTAAAATGAAAGCAGTCGCACAAGATCGTGCGCTGCTTTTCTCTCAGGAGGCGTTTCATGATGACGAAAAAGGGACTTCAGCGGATGCTTCCGCTTCTTTCGGGGCCTGCGGCATTTTTGCTCGGGTACGCGCTCTGTGCGCCGTGGTTTGGTGCGAAGGGTGCGGCGGCGATGGGGATGGCGCTCTGGATGGCGCTCTGGTGGGTGTTCCGGCCCGTGGACATCGCCGTGACGTCGATGCTGCCGATCGTCATCAATTCGCTTTTCGACTTGATCCCAGCGTCGCATGTCATCAGCCAGTATTTTTCAGAAATCGTCGTGCTGCTCTTGGGCGCCGACCTCCTGTGCCTGACGTGGCACACGACGGGGCTCGACCGGCGCATTTCCGTGCGCGTGCTCTGCCATATCGGCGCGTCGATGCGAGCGCAGGTGTTCGCGTGGCTCATGGTCTCGGTCGTGCTGTCCATCTTTCTGCCGAATGTCGTCGTCGCGGCGATTCTCTGCCCGATTGCCGTCGCAATGCTCGATTTCCTCGGCGGCGGCAAGACCGACCGCCGCATGGCGATGCCAATCCTGCTCGCCATCGGCTGGGGCAGCGGCATCGGCGGCTTCGGCTCGCCGATTGGCGGCTCGGCGAATCTCGTCGCGATTTCGTACCTCGAAGACCTGCTCGGGCATGAGTTCATGTATGTCGACTGGGTCGTGCGCTTCCTGCCGATTCTCGCCATCATCGCGGCGCTGAATCTCGTATTCCTCTGGCACTACACGCCGAACGTCCATGCGCATGGCAGCCGCGATTATTTCCGCAAGAGCTACGCAGCTTTCGGCGCGATGAAGCGCGGCGAGCGCATCGGGCTCTGGCTCTTCGTGCTGGCCGCTGTGCTCGTCTTCCTGCGCCCGCTTTACGCGGACGTATTGCCGGGGCTCAAGCCGGCGTACAGCTTCCTGCTCTGCGGCTTCTGCCTGTTCTTTTTGCACGATGAAAAGGGCGCACCGATGCTGGCATGGAAATACGCCGAACACAATATCATGTGGGGCATGATGTTCCTCTTCGCGAGCGGCATGGCGCTCGGTCGCGTGATGATCGAAACAGGGGCCGTCGATGCGCTCGCATCACTCCTCGCATCGTGGGACCTCGCGGGCGGCATCGGGACGATTCTCGCGTTCGTCGTGTTCGCATCCGGCTTGTCGGAGGTTTCGAGCAATACGGCAGCCGTGTCCATCGCGCTGCCCATCGTCCTCAGCATCTGCGCGGCGCTCGGGCTCAATCCCACATCGTACATCCTCATCGTCATCGTCGCGGCGAACTGCGCATACGTCCTGCCCGTCTCGACGCGGGCCATCCCCGTCGGCTTCGGCCTCGACGCCGGCACGCAGATCCGCCTCGGCCTGCGCCTCACGGTGCTCAACATGCTCGTGACGACGGCCGTCGGCTGGGCATGCTTGCAGTTCGTGCCGTGGTTCGGGCAGCTGTAATCTGGATGCCTGCATGGCGACGCTGACGCATCGTTTTAATGGCTTGTGCTCTGAAATTGCTCCAGCAGCTGCAGCGCCCGCTCGGCATCCTCCGAAGCGACGGCGATGTGATAGACGTCCAGCAGCTTGTGCTCCTTGCGGCCGACCAGGCGGACGTCGATCTTGGCACAGCAGCACACCATGGGCGATTCGGGGCTCGTCCATGTCCGCGCCTGGATGCCTGCCTCTGCCAGCCGGTTTTCCGCCGCCAGGAACGCCGCTTTGTCCTTCGTTTCAAAAACCTTTTTCTCCTTCCAGAACGCAAACATGAAATGACCTCCCCACACGTTTTTCTACCAATGAGTTTACAAGAAAAACATGATAGGATGACTTGGATTTTATTGGAAAGGAAGTCTTTGTTTGTCCATCTGGAAACGCTATCTCATCTTTACCATCGGAATCCTCATACAATCCTTCGGCGTCTCGCTCGTCGTCAAGAGCCTCTTGGGCACGCCAGCCATTTCGAGCCTGCCCTATGTATTGAGCCTCGCCTATCCCTTCACGTTTGGCCAGACAACGTTCATTGCCAACATGGCGTTTCTCATCGGACAGATTGCGCTGCTCCGCCGGCGGTTCGATTCCGTCCAGCTGTTCCAGATTCCCGCAGTGTTCGTGTTCTCGTTTTTCATCGATGTCTCGATGGCACTTCTTTCTTCCGTCCTGCCAGCATTTTACGCCTACAAGATGTTCCTCCTGCTCCTCGGTTCTGCGTTCATCGCACTCGGCGTCTCGCTCCAAGTCATCGCGCATGTCCTCATGCTCTCAGGCGAGGCCATCGTCCAAGCGATTTCGCAAGTCTTTCGCTCGGATTTTGGACGGGTCAAGACCGCTTTTGATTGCACGCTCGTCGCCTCCGCTGCCTTATTCTCTTTCACACAACTCGGGACCATTGAAGGCATCCGTGAGGGCACGCTGATCTCCGCGCTCATCACGGGCTCCATCGCCCGCTTCTTCATCCACCACCTCAGCCGCGTCGACGCGCACGGCAGCCTCGTCTTCGCACCGCACCTCTGAACAAAATGAAAAATGTCCTTGCGCTCTGCAAAAAATGCAGCGCAAGGACATTTTTCATATCACTCACATAGCAGGCAGCTCGATTTGAAAATGCAGCATGTGGTCGTAATAGCATGCCTCGATGCTGCCGCCGTGGAGCTCGATGATGCGGCGCGTGATGGCAAGGCCGAGGCCGCTGCCGCCCGTTTTCTGTGAGCGAGATTTTTCGAGACGGTAAAAGCGCTCGAAGATATGGCCAAGCTCTTCATCTGGAATCTTCGGGCTCGTGTTGCTGATGACGAGCCGGATGACTTCCCTGGCGCGTACGAGGTGGACGCTGACTGTGCCGCCCGGCGTCGTGTATTTCAGCGCATTGCCAAAGAGGTTGTCGAGCGCGCGCTCGAGCTTTTCCGGTGCAGCGGCGATGCGGCAGCCGCGCGGCATGGCGGGGAGGTCGCAGACGAGACCGTGTTGCTCATAGATTGGCTGGTAGTCAACGAGCAGCTGCTCGAGCATGCGGCCGAAGTCGATGGGCACGGTGTCGAGTGCGCGGCCGTCATCCATGAGGCGCGTGTATTCGAGCAGCTCTTCGATGAGGTTTTCAAGATGCTCGGATTTCGCCACAGCCGCCTGAAGGAAATGTTGCGCTTCGGCCTCGCTCTGGTACTGGTGATCAGAGAGCAGCTGGAGGTAGCCTTTGACTACAGTCAGCGGCGTGCGCAGATCGTGCGAGACGCCTTGGATGAGCTCGGTTTTCGCCTGCTCATCCGCACGCTCCTTTTCGAGCATGGCGCTGAGGCGCTGTGACATGTCGTTCATCGTGCTGCAGAGGTCGGCGAGCTCATCGCGGCCGCGAACTTCGATCACCTCTCCGATGCCGCCGCCCGCGAGGCGCTTTGCAAAAGCATCAATCTCGCCGAGATAGCGGGATTTCTTACGGAAGAGCCAGCGGAACATCAGGATGAAGATGGCGGCATTCAGCCCGAGGATGAGGATGAGCTGGATGGCATCCGGCAGGACGGAAATGGCCTCGGCGCGCGCTTCCGCGCCCGGCGTCCAAAAGAAAATGATGTGAAAGAGCAACGGCGGCAGCAGCATGCAGCAGACGAAGCTCAGGCCCGCCATCCCGATGATCTGCACGCTGAGCCGCCGCGTGAAGATGGAAAACAGCTTATTCAATCTTGTACCCCACGCCCCAGACATTTCTCAGATATTCCGGCTTCCGCGGCTGGCGCTCAATCTTCTCGCGGATGTTGCGGATGTGGACCATGACCGTGGCATCCGACTCCATGAACGGCTCGTCCCAGACAGCTTCATAGATGCTCTCGGGGCGGAAGACCTGGCCGGGATGCGCGAGCAGGAGCTCGAGGATGGAAAACTCCTTCGGCGTCAGGTGAACTTCCTTGCCGCGCACGGTCACAGTATGCGTCGCGAGGTCGAGCACGAGGTCGCGGAGTTCGAGATGCTGACTGCTGCCCGCCTGTGCGCTTTCTGCGGCAGGCTGGTACTGGAGATAGCGCCGCAGCTGCGACTTCACACGCGCCACGAGCTCGATGGGGTTGAACGGCTTTGTCAGGTAGTCGTCCGCGCCGAGCGAAAGGCCGTTCACCTTGTCCATGTCCTCCGCACGTGCCGAGAGCATGATGACGGGGATAACGCTCTTTTTGCGGAGCTCGATGCAGAAACGGCTGCCATCCATCCGCGGCATCATGAGATCGAGGATGACGAGGGCGATGTCCGGTACGGCCTCCACGATGGCGAGAGCCTCAGCACCATCCTCGGCCTCGACGGGCTCGTATCCGGCGTTCCGGAGATAGATGCTGATGATTTCGCGGATGTCCGCATCGTCATCGACGACGAGGATTTTCGCTGGTTCCATGGCGGCTCCTTTCTACGACAGACGAGTCCTCATAGCGCTCAAGCCGGGCTGGACAGGAGTCCGGCCCGGCCTGGAAGGAATGAGGAAAGCAAAAGATTTTATTTGACTTCTTTGGCGCTCTTTTCAATATCTTTCGGGACGGAGATGTCGCCCATGATGTCCGACGGCATCGAGCCGAGGCCGACGACCATGCGGGCGTCTTTCGCGAGCTCTGCAAAATCCTTCGTCATCGGATTTTTTTCGAGCGCCGGAGCAAGGCTCTGCATGAGCTGGGAAAGATCGGATTCGATGCCTTTGACTTCGTGGCGCACCGGGTCGTACGTGATTTTCACACGGACATCATCGGCATTCTTGAGCGCCGCGGTTGCCAGCGAAACATAAGAGTTGACGTCGTTATCCTGGAAGGCCGGCAGGAAGTCGAGGATGGCAGCGCCGTCCAGCGTGACCATGTAGGCATGCGTACCGTCCGTCGTATCGAAGGATTCGATGCTCTTAGCCTTTTCCGCGATGGCTTCGAGGATGCCTTTTTCCGTCGTGCCGTCGAGGAGCGTCTTCATGTTGCCGTCCTTGTTCACGCTCTTTTCCCATGCGTTGCCGCTATAGTTGCGGTAAAAGGCCAGGCCGTCCTTCGTTTCCTTGAAGTAGTACGGCATGAAGGTCTGCTCGCTCTTGCTATCTTTTTCGACGGTCAGCTTGACAGAACCTTTCGCATGGAAGGCGGGTGACTTCTCATAGGAAATCATGCCCTCGTACGTGCTATGTCCTTCCTTCGTCGTCATGTCCATGACATAGATGATGTTGCGCTGCTCCGCCGTCTGGATGGATGCGACATCCTTCTGGAACGCAGCGCGACTGTCCACCGTCTGCACCGCCGCAGCAGCTTCCGTAGCGTTCATCATCATCGGTGCCCCCATCAGGAGCGAAAGCGTGATGCCGGCAGTGAGTGCATGTTTCTTGAAATTCATAGTTCGATAGATCCTTTCTCTTTTCCTGCTGCTTTGCAAATCCGCAGTTGTTTTTTTCGATGACCATAGAATAGCAGGGAAAAAGAAAGACTTTGCGGCGGAAAAAAGAAAGATTTTCAAAAGAATTTTTCGGATTCTTCATGCGCTGGATGTATCATGAAAGCATCGATTCAGATGAACCTGCACGAAAGGAGCAACCTCCCATGAAAGTCCTCATCATCAACGGTTCCCCGCACCCAAACGGCAACACGAGCATCGCCGTCCATGAGCTCTGCAAGACATTTTCGAAGCTCGGCGTCGAGACGGGCGTCGCGCAGATCGGCCAGATGGCCATCCGCGGCTGCGTCGCCTGCAATTATTGCAAAGCGCATGGGAAATGCGTCTTCGATGACGGCGTGAACGAAATCGCCGCAAAATTCGCCGAAGCGGACGGCCTCATCGTGGCAACGCCCGTCTACTATGCCTCGGCAAATGCAACGCTCATCGCCTGCCTCGACCGCCTGTTCTACAGCGCCCCGGTCGAAAAGACGATGAAGGTCGGCGCGTCCGTCGCCGTCTGCCGCCGCGGCGGCGCCTCCGCGACATTCGACGAACTCAACAAGTATTTCACGATCTCCGGCATGCCCGTCGTCTCCAGCCAGTACTGGAACAGCGTCCACGGCCTCGTGCCAGGCGAAGCGGAAAAAGACGCCGAAGGCCTCCAGACCATGCGCACGCTCGCACGCAACATGACGTTCCTCATGAAAAGCATCGCGCTCGGCAAAGAAAAATTCGGCCTGCCAGAAAAAGAAGACTGGGTCATGACGAACTTCATCGGATGATTGTTGCAATCATTTTACGTACACGAAAAAGGCGCATATCCGAAAAAGTGATATGTGCCCTTTCTCTCTGTCTCGCTATCTCAGTATGCCAAGTTCGATTCTTTCGCGATGCGGATGACCTCATCGACGGTTGTCTCATTATCCGAGGCGATGTCCGCATAGGCAACGCGTCGTTTCAGCTGGTTGCGAATCGTGCGCAGCGTCTTTTCAGCAATACCTTCTTCCCTGGCTTTTTCAATCTGCGGCCCATAAACTTTCTCCGCATACTCTTCAATCACTTTGCACATTGTCATCACCCCATGTTCGTCTGACTTGAAAAAGTTCGCCCGTGCTGCGAGTACTTTCGAATGCATCTTTGACGGTTCCTGACAGAAGAAGTCCTGCATGAGCTGGCCCAGCGGCGTATCATCCTGAAATGCCCCGTTGACGTAGAGGATTTCTGCGTCATCCTCGAAACGCTGGCTCCCCAGTTCGCGCACGACCCGTTCAACATGATAGATGGGCTTGCCACCACGCAAGACATCCTTCTCTGTGATGAAGATAACAATCGTCTCCGGCAGACTCTTCCAGTCTGTCCCCTTCTCAACATGCATTGCATCCATCAAGCTCGCATTGAAACGGGCGCGGTGCGGATCAGCGCCACCATCCGCGCGCTGCACTTCGATGTCATACTCTGTGCCATCCGCGTCCGTCGCAAAGACATCGAACCGCACCGCACGCCCGTAGATGTTCGGTACATCCTGCTGCGTATGCATCTCACGCACAGAAAGCTGCGGCTTGCTGAGGATGATGCGCAGGATATACTCCATGCCTTCCACGTTGTCCGTAAAGCACGCATGAAAGAACGTATCATCTATCAGGCGGAGCTTCGCAATGGTATCAAGCAGCTGCGTTCGCTGTTCTTTCGTCATGGAATGCATCCTTCCTCTCCGTTTCTATTTTACAAGAAAGCTCTTTTCGATTCAAGAAAAACCAAACCATGTGTGCATCACAAAAATGCATTATTCTGACGGCAAAGAATCGACGACGCGCGTCTTGCACCAGAAGGCGCTCGCGAGGAGCAGGGCTCCGACGACGAAGAACGTATGCGCGAAGCCGAGCCAGGCCGTCAGCTGGCCGCCGAGGAACGCGCCCGTGAACATGCCGACGAACTGTGCCGACTGGTTGAAGCCGAAGATGCGGCCGAGGCACGCGGACGGTGTAATCTGACGGATGGTGTCATTCGACGCCGGGATGAGGCCTGCCATAGCGATGCCGTGGATGAAGCGCAGGATGCCGAGCTGCCATGGCGTCGTGACAAGCCCCTGCGGAAAGGAGACGAGCCCCGCGAGCAGCAGTGAGCCGAGCAGCACGCGGTGCGCGCCGAGGCTGTCCGAAAGATGGCCGAGCTTTGACGCGAACAGCATGCTCGCGAGACCGGCGCACGAAAAGACGAAGCCCGAGACGACGGCGAGATGCTCCGTGCCCGGCGCGAGCTCCGCGATGTAGACCGTGAGGCTGGGCTGCACGCACGAGATGGAAAAATGCATCAGAAACGTCGTGGCGAAGACGGCGACGGTCGCACTGCGGTAGGGAAGCGCCGCGAACGTCTCGCGCGTGCTCCGCTCCGCGATGGCCGCAGGCGCAGGCTTTTTCGTCTCCCGCACGAACGTCAGCGCGACAAAGCCAAGCAGGCAGAGCGAGCCGATGAGGAAGAACGAATGGCGGTAGCCGATCATCTCCGAGAGGCCGCCGCCAAAGACCGGCCCCAGAAGGCCGCCCGTCACCTGCGCCGCGAAGAACATGCTCATCGCCCAGCCGGATTTCCCTTTCGGCGTCTCCGCCGCGAGGAGTGGCACGACCGCCGCCTGAAATCCGCTCATCGCCCCTTGCAGCAGGCGGAGCCCCGCGAGCTGCCAGACGCTCTGTGCGAAGCCGAGCGCAATCATGATGCAGCCGAGCCAGCCCGAAGCGCGCAAAATCATCGGCTTCCGCCCGTACTTGTCCGCAAGCCGTCCCCAGATGGGCGAGAAAATCGCGAGAGAAACAAAATTGCATCCGAAGACGATGCCCGACCACCGCGCGACATCCTCCGGCGCCTCGACGCCGAGCTCGTGGATGTAGAGCGGAAGAATCGGCGCCATCTGGCTCATACCCACGGATACGATGAACGATGCAATACAGCAGATTGCAAGATTTCGTTGCCAGACCTGCATCAACCATCACCTGCTTTTCCCGATGCAGTTTTTCGCCGCATACGAAATCCATTTGGCATGCCATGCGATGTGCAGCAGCAGCCCGACCGCGAAGATGTAGCCGCTCCAACGATGAATCTCCGTGAAGAACATCTTCTGCTCGCGGCCCGAGAAGAGATGAAAGTCCATCTGGATGCCCGTGACGAGACAGATGAGACAGGAAACGAAGATCAGGACGTCGAGGTAAAAATTCTTTTTCATTTTGGATTCCTCCTCATAAAAACAAAAAATCGACGCAGTCCCAGCGAGACATTGTCGATCATTCTGCCATTCCGGCATGGCTCCTACACAGCCATTTCATTTGCATCAGTATCGCATACGAGGATGAAAAATGTCTGTCATTTGTCATCTCTGCAGATATGCATTGACTTCTTTCTGCAGACGGTTCAGTGCGTTGTCGAAGGAAACAGTGCCTGCGACGAGTTTTGCAATCTCGGTATCGGCCAGCAGCATGGCGCCGTCGTAGCGCTTGAATTTCGGGGCCGTGACGGCGTGGTCGAGGGTCTCGCCGAGGAGTGCGGGGGTCAGTGAGGCCGTAACGCCTTCGCCGAAGACGTCGGCAGGCGTCGAATTTTCGATGATGCCGCGCTTCGCGGGGAGGCCCTGCGTATGCGTGAGGACGCTCTTCTGCGCTTCGTCGCTCGTCGTGATTTCTTTGAGGAAATCCCAGGCGAGCGCTTTTTCATGCGTGCGCGCGGAGATGCCCGCGAGCAGGACGCCGAGCGGGGCATGCGGCGTGCCGCCTGGCTGTTCGGGGAGCGGGATGCAGTCCCATTCAAAATTCATATATTTCTTGATGCGCCAGGGATAAGGCTTGTACGTGCGGTATTCAGCAAACGAGAGCGGGCGGAACGCGACGCGGCCGAGATCGAAATCGCGCGGCGTGACCTGGTGCCCGCGCGTGAGCGCCGAGAGCTTCATGCAGAAGCGCACGGCCTGCTCGACTTCGGGTGCAGCGAGATAGGAGGCACGGCCGTCGTCGCGAAAGAGCTGCGCGCCCGTCGCCGTCGCAGCGAGCTGCCAACTGTAATCGTACGCGCCAAACTGGTCGAGCGTGCCGTCGCCGTCCGTGTCGCGCGTGACAGCGGCCGCGATGCGGTAGAAATCGTCGAACGTCCAATGGTTGCCTGGCATGGCGATGCCTTCGCGCGCGAGGAGCGTCTTGTTGACGAACATGAGGCGCGTCATGCAGGCGAGCGGCAGCGCCATGCTCTCGCCGCCATATTGCCCGTAGGCAAAGGCGGCAGGATAAAAGGCCGAGGCATCAAAAACTGCATCGTCCTTTTCAAGCGGCGCCAGCGGCAAGAGAGCCCCCTGCGCGGCGTAGAGCTCGAAGTCCTCAGGCAGCAGCAAAAAGACGTCGGGTTCATCGCCCGCGAGGAAGCACTCAGCGAGCCATTCGCCATAATCATCGCGCGAAATGCCGCTCACATACGTCACTTTGACACCGGGGTGCGCTTCTTCAAAGGCGGCAATCGATTCGTCGAACAGGCCGTAGGGATCGCCGCCCGGCACGCCCCACGGACTGCCAACGAAAATGCCGACGCGCAGGACGTGCGGCGCTGGTCGCAGGGCGTAGCAGAGCATCACCGCGCAGAGCAGGATGACGAGCGGCGTCATGACGATGCGCCAGCGACTGTATCCGCGCCCGCTCATTTTTCAATCTCCGCATGAACGAGGCCCGTCTGCACAGCCCAGAGCGCAAGCTGCGTGCGGTCGCGCAGACCGAGCTTGCCGAGTGCCGACGAGAGGCCGTTGCGCACGGTGCCGCCCGAGAGCGCGAGCTTGTCAGCGATTTCCTTGTTGGAAAGGCCGTGGCCGACGAGGTTCGCGATGTTGCGCTCCGTGCGCGTGAGCTCGTCCGCGCCCGGGGCCTCTGGCGCTGCGGCGAAGCTGCCCTGCGCCATCTGGCTGAAGAATTTCACGACTTTGGCTGTGACCTCGGGCGTCATAATCGCGCCGCCCGACGTGACTTTGCGGATGGCGGCCGCGAGCTCCTGCATCGAGACGCCCTTCAAGAGGTAGCCGCTCGCGCCATTTCTGAGCGCGCCGTAAACGTATTCATCATCGTCAAATGTCGTCAGGACGATAACTTTGACCTCGGGATGCTGCTCCTTCACGGCCTTTGTCGCCTGCACGCCGTCGACGACGGGCATGCGGATGTCCATGAGGATGACGTCAGGCACGTCCTTTTCCACGAGGCCGAGGAGCTCCTGCCCGTCTTTGGCGAGGCCCGTGACCTGCATGTCGCTGTTCTGCCCGAGCACGATGCCGAGGCTCTCGCGGATGAGCTCCTGATCGTCTGCAATCATGACGTGAATCATCTGCTGTCTTCCTTCTCTCCTGATTCCGTGTGTTCTGAAAGTGCTGTGCTGGCGGCATCCTTTCGCTCCGGGATGACGACTTCGAGTGAAAAGCCGCGCTCGCCGAACGCCTGCCCGCTCTCATAGCGGACGGTGCCGTGCAGGAGGCCGACGCGCTCCTTCATGTGCTTGAGGCCGAAGCCTTCCTCGACATGGCCGTCTGCATCGACGGGCGCGCCTTCGCCGTCATCGTAGAGCAACAGATAGATGCGGCCCTGCTCGACCGTAATCGTGACGGTCTGGTGCCGCGCGTGGCCGTGGCGGTTCGCATTCGTGATGCCCTCCTGCACGACGCGGTAGACGACTTCTTCTTCGTCCTCACGCAGGTGCTCGGGCATCTTGAGGATATTCAGCCGCACATCCATGCCCGTCGAGGCGCAGAATTCCTGCGTCATGTGCACGAGCGCTTCGCGCAGCGGCATCTTTTCGAGGTCGTCCGGGCGGAGCTTCTTGACGCTGCGGCGCACGTCCTTGATGCCCCGAAGCGCCGTCTCGCGGATTTTCACGAGCTGCTGCTTCGTGAAGTCAGGTGCGGTATCGACCATGACGATGCAGGCGTCAAGCCCCGCCGCGATGCCCGTCAATGCATGGCCGAGCGTGTCATGGATTTCGCGCGCGAGACGGTTGCGCTCGCGCGTCTCCGCCATGCGCTCTGCCTCGAGGGCATAGGCGCGCAGACGCAGGTTTGCATCGGCGAGCTGGTCGTTCAGCATGGCGATGCGCTGCTTTTCCGCATGGCTGCCTTTGAGGATGATGACGAGATAGACGAGGAAAAGCACGAGGTTCAGCGAGACGAGCCCGCCGCGCAAAGCCGCCAAGACCGCACGCACAGGCTCCATGTAGTAGGAAGTGTAAGCGTCAAACGGCACGGCATGAACGGCGAACGCCGCGAGGCTGTAGTCGGCAATCGCATAGAGCACGAGCATCGCACCGATGAGCAGATACCCCTGGTTGCGCCCCTCGTAGCGGTGCATGAGGTCGGCAACGACGAGCAGTACGACGCCGTCATAGGCGAGGTTCAGACTCCGCATGCAGGCGAGGCAGGCGATGATCTCGATGGCAAGGCACGCCCAGTGCATCGCACGCGGCAGCGTGTCGCGCCGGTAAAGATGCCCCGCCGCCCAGAGCACGAACAGCGCACAAAGCGGCAACGCCAGCCCGAGCGTCGGCGAAAGCGGCATGGCAGGCAGGTCTTCGAGGAACGCGCGGGCATTCATCGAAGCGATGATCTTCTGCTGCGTCACGCTCATGAAGCCCGCGAGCAGAAAAACGACGAGCGCGTTGTAAACCAGCAGGATGCGGTGCGCCAATGTGCGCGCAGCGCGAGGGGTTCCAATCCAAGCTTCATTCCCAGGCATTGACGTCCACCTCTCCGATGTTTTCCGACGTGATAAGGCGCGTCAGGAGGACGATGTGGCGGTCGGGGGTGCCGCCTGTGAGGATTTCGTAGGCGGCGGCCGCTGCGTCGCGGCCGATGCTGCGGGGCGACTGCGCGGCGGTCACGAGTTGGTGGCCGCTCGCGATGAGTTCCTTCGTCTCCGGCACGCCGTCAACGCCATAGACGCGGACGGTTCCCGCGCGGCCTTCCGCTTCGAGCGCGGCCATCGCGCCGAGCGCCGAAGGGTCGTTAAGCGCCATGATCGCCGTCGCCTCAGGATGGCGTTCGAGCAGGTCCTGCATCGCGGGCATGGCGAGTTCGAGCTGGCCCTGGCATTCGGCTTCGCCGACGATGGTGAAGCCGTCGTGCCCTGCGATGGCGTCGCGGAAGCCCTGGATGCGGTCGACGGCCGAGCGGGCTTCGGAATGCTTCAAGAGCAGGATATTTGCGTGGTCGGCGTGCGCGAGCAGATGCTCGGCGCAGCTGCGGCCAGCCGCGTAGTTGTCGGATTCGACGGTCGCGGCGACGAGCTCGCTGTCCTGTACGTTCGTGTCAATCGTGATGACGGGGACATGCGCCGCATGCGCGATTTCAAGCGCTGGGCCCATGCGCTGCCAATCGACGGGGTTGAGAAAAATAAGAGAAACGCCTTCGTCGATGAGCTCTTTCACTTCCTCGGTCTGCCGCTCGACCGAGAGCGCCGGGTCGCGTGAGAGCAGCACGTCGCCGTGGTTTTCGACGGCCGTGCGGATTTCTTCGTCGATGATTTCGTAGAACGGATTCGAGCGCGTCATGTAGATGGCGCCGATTTTGCGGCGGGACTCGTCCTGACGGGAGGAGAAATCGTGGTGGACGAGGGCAGACGCGCCGGTGAAAAAAAGGAGCAAGACAGCTGTAATTGCAATATACCAGAATCGTCGCTCGTTTGATGGCATGAAAACTTTGCTCCTTTGCTTCGCACCCGCGGAAGATATGTCATACAAATTGTTATGCTCTGCAAGGGACTCCCCCTGCCACTTCGTGGCCCTCCCCCCTCTGAGAGGGGGGCTGAATAAAAGTTATGCCTTGATGGCCCAGCGGAGCTTTGTCGAGTGGGCGCGGGGATTGCGGTAGCATTCTTCCTTGCTCGGGCGGATGACGTCTTTTGCGACATCGCTGTAGACGCCCGCGCGGTGAAATGCCTGGAACGCTTTCTTGACAATGCGGTCTTCGCCGGAATGAAACGTCAGGATGGCCGCACGGCCGCCCGGGGCGAGGGCATCGGGGAGCTTTTCCATGAATTCGTAGAGGACTTCGTATTCATGGTTGACGTCGATGCGGAGCGCCTGGAATGTGCGGGCGCTGCTCTTCTTGACGGCGTCCTTCTTTTCTTCGGGCGTCGTGCCCTTCAGGAAATGAACGGCGTGCAGCGCGCGCTCGATGGTTTCATGGAGCGCCTGCGTTGTCTCGATGGGGCTGCGGCGTTCGTCGCGGATGATCTGCTTCGCGATGGCGGCAGCGTAGGGCTCGTCAGCGTTCTCGATGAGCATGCCCTCGATTTCGTCCTGCGTCATCTCAGCGAGGCGCTCGGCAGCGGACTTCCCGGCCTCGGGGTTCAGCCGCAGGTCGAGCGGGCCGTCCGTCTTGTACGAAAAGCCGCGCGCTGGGTCATCAATCTGCATGGACGAGACACCGAGGTCGGCGAGCACGAAATCAAACGGGCCGACGTCCGCCGCGAGCTCGTCAATCTGGCAGAAGTTCATGCGGCGGAAGCTCCAGCGATCATCGTCATAGCCTTTCGCGCGGATGCGGGCGATGGTCTTTTCCGACTCGATGGGATCGACGTCGCCGCCATAGAGATGCCCCGTGCCGCCGAGGGCTTCGAGCATCTTGAGCGTGTGGCCGCCATAGCCGAGCGTCGCGTCGAAGCCGCGGTCGCCCGGCTGGATGCGGAGCACGGCGAGGATTTCGTCCACCATGATGGGGATGTGCATGCCGGCCGGGGTGTTGCCTTTGGAGATGACGTGGGCGATTTCGTCAGCGTATTTTTCGGGATGGAGTTCTTTGTATTTTTCGGAGAATTTGCGGGGGTATTTGCCGGAATAATGAATGCGTCTTTTGTGTCCTGATGAGTTTTGTGCTTGCTGTGCCATGATTGCTTTCTTATGTATAAGTTCAGTTCGTATGGGAACACTCCCCCCGCCGCTCACGCGGCCCGTCCCCCCTCTGGGAGGGGGGCTGCGGTATAAGAAATGTTCGGCATGTAAAATGAAATGATAAATATGCTCTTACTTTAGCATTCTATTTCGAATTCAGAGATTGAAATGTTTTTCCAGTGCGGCGGCGATGCCGTCGTGGTTGTTGTCGAGGGTGACCTCGTCGGCGATGGCTTTGAGCTCTTCGCAGGCGTTGCCCATGGCGACGCCGCAGCCGGCGAATTTCAGCATGTCGATGTCGTTCTGCGCGTCGCCGAAGGCCATGACTTCGCTCGGAGAAATTTTAAGCTGTTCGCAGACGCGGGCGAGGGACTTCGATTTGCTGACGCCTTTCGCCATGCCTTCGTAGAACCACGGTGCCGACTGCACGAAGTCCATCTCGTCTTCGAAGCCTTCGCGGATGAACGGCATGAGCGGCACGAGCGTTTCGTTCTGCGCAGCCGTGAGAATCTTGATGGGGCGCACGCCCGCGCGCTCGATGGCGTCGGCGATGTTGTCGACGACGAGCACGTCCATGTTGTTGTTGCGGCTCTCGTCCTGTACTTTGTAGTTCTGCTCGCACGTCGTGACGATGGCGCGGCCGTTGTCGACGACAGGCGAGACGGAGAATTTTTCGAGATGGCGCAGGAAGCGCACGGCGAGCTCGTTCGAGAGGCTCCTCGAAAAGAGCACGGCCTGCGTCGTCGCGTCCTCGATGCGGCCGCCGCCATACGAGAGCAGCAGGCCGTGATGCTTCGAAAGCTCCAAAGCGTCGGATTCACGCTTGAGCCCCGGCGCCTGGCGGCCTGAAGCGAGCACGACGGTGACGCCGAAGCGCTTCTGCACGGCAATCAGAGCCTCGCGCGTCTTCGGCGTGATGATATGGTCGTCGTTGTTCAGCGTGCCGTCGAGGTCGAGGGCGATCATTTTGTATTTCATAGAGGCAAGTCCTTTCATTGATAACGTGTTCATCTTGCTTTCTTCATTTTATCGAAACAAAGAAAGCAAGTCAACGCATAAGAAAAGCCCTCGCAGAAACGGGCCTTCTGCGAGGACTTGGAGGGACGTGTGATGTTTTCAGGCAAAGAGGCCGATCGCGTAGCCGACAATGCCGAGGGCGAAGAGGCCGAGGATGATGACGAGCGGGTTCATGCCCTTCTTCAGGAGCGCCATGCACGCGAACGTCATGAGGAGAGGCACAACGCCCGGCATGAGGCTGTCGAGGATCGTCTGCACCGTCGTCGTGACCTGCTCACCGGCGCTGTTCGTGTACGACGACAGCACAAGCGGCATGTTGACGGTCGTCCATTTCGCGACGAGGGCGCCCATGACGAGAAGTCCGAGGACGGACGAACCTTCCGTGAGGTAGCGCATCTTGTTGCCGCCCATCTCATCGACGAGCTCCGTGCCTTTGTCATAGCCGTACATGACGCCGTACCAGTTCGTAGCGAGGCGGATGGCGTTGAAGACGACGAAGAAGATCAGCGGGCCCATGATGCTGCCCGTGACGGCGATGCCAGCACCGAGAGCCGCGAGGACCGGGCGCAGCGTGCCCCAGAAAATCGGGTCGCCGACGCCGGCGAGCGGGCCCATGAGGCCGACTTTGACGCCGGAAATCGTCGCTTCGCTGATGTCTGCGCCGTTGGCTTTCTTCTCTTCCATGGCGGCCGTGATGCCCATGATTGGCGAAGCGAGGAACGGCTGCGTGTTGAAGAATTCGAGGTGGCGCTTCATGGCCGCCTTGAGCTCATCGCCCTGATAGAGCTTCCGCAGGGCCGGCAAGAGAGCGACGCAGAAACCGATGGCCTGCATGCGCTCGAAGTTGAACGAGCCGAGGAGGAAGTTCGAACGAATAAAGATGCTGACGAGGTCTGACTTAGTGAGTTTCTTTTCCATTTTTCGCTGTCCTCCCCTTACATGAGATCCGAATCGTCAATGTCATCGAGCGGATCGCCCGTGCCACCGCCGGCGCCCGAAGCGGCTGCTTCCTGCGCGGCGAGGTCGCGCTGGAGGCCCTTGATGTGGAAGTAGGCGCAGATGAGACCGATGGCGCCGAAGCCGATGAGGTTGACGTTCGTGAAGACGGCGATGAGGAAGCCGAGGAAGAAGAACGGCATGAGCGCTTTCGCGTTCATCATGTTGATGACCATCGCATAGCCGACGACGACGATGAAGCCGCCGGAAACCTGCAGGCCGCGCGTGATGACTTCCGGGATGGAGGCGAGCAGTGCGTTGACCGTGTCCGTGCCAGCGATGGCAGCGACGAGCGCGGCCGGGACAGCGACGCGGATGCCCTGCAGCAGCAGGCCGCCGATGTGGCACATCTCGATGCCGAAGGCACTCCCCTGGAGCGCGAACTTGTCAGCGAGATGCTGGAAGAAGACGGTGATCGTGCGGACGAAAATCGTCAGCACCTGGCCGGCAGCAGCGAGCGGCATGGCGATGGCGATGCCGGCGCCGATGCTCTGATGGCCGACGATGACGAGGATGGCCGAAATGACGGACGCGAGCGCGGCATCCGGCGCCATCGCGGCGCCGACGTTCATCCAGCCGAGGGCGAGCATCTCAAGCGTGCCGCCGAGGATGATGCCAGTCGTCATATCGCCGAGCACGAGGCCGACGAGCGTGCAGGCGACGAGCGGACGGTGGAACTGGCACTCATCGAGCACCGACCCCATGCCCGCGACAGCTGCGACGAGCACGAGGAGCAGGAATTGAATCGAACTCATTTTTATATCCCCCTATTGGTGTGTTTCCCCTGTTACTATTTCCCCTGTGTGTTTCTTTGTGCTGCTTCAATCTTCTCCAAAGATCAGAGCAGTCCTTTGTCCTGCAGGACTTTCATGGCGTCCATCTTCTGCTCGGTCGCGAGCTTGCGGATCTCGACCTCGATGCCCATGTCATGAAGCTCTTTGATGGCGGCGACGTCTTCCTTGTTCACGGCGACGGCCTGCGAAATCAGCGTGTCGCCCTCTTTGTACGTCATGCCGCCGAGGTTGACGGACTTGAACGGGATGCCGCCCTTCACGGCACGGACGACGTCGCCCGGGTTCGTGAAGAGGAACAGCGTCTTGAACGGCGCATACTTCGGATTCTTGTACGCTTCGCAGGCTTTCTCGACCGGGATGACGTACGCCTTGAGGCCCGGCGGCGTGACCTGCAAGAGCAGCTTCTTGCGGAGCGTGTCCTTCGCGACGTCGTCATTGCAGCACATGATGCGGTTGCACCCCGTGACTTTCGACCAGACCGTGGCAACCTGGCCATGGATCAGACGATCATCGATGCGGCAGAATGCGATTTCCATGATGGTTCTCCTTTCGCATGTTCCCGAGGAAGTTCCCCTGACTTTCCTCGGATTGGACTTGTTGTTGGAATCTTTGACGTTGAATGATTACATGTACGATAATACCATCAGAGACCGTCAAAGTCAGCGGAAAGATGTCATGATTTTCAGAAAAAGAATGTGACAGATGTCATTTCTTTGAAATTTTCTACTGGAATTTGTACGTTCGTTCTATTATAATGGACATGATAAACAAAAACTTTCCCAGTCACTGAAGACTGCCTCGCATGCTGCGGGGCAGTCTTTTCTTTTTCTGTGTGCTTGTGAAGCGGGGTTGTGGTATGGAACTGACAAAATACGAAATCTTTGCCGATGCGGCAAAGACCGGGAATTTCACGAAAACGGCAGACCGCATGGGCTACACGCAGCCAGCTGTGAGCCGGACGCTGCGGCTTCTCGAGCAGGAGCTCGGCTTTCCGCTCTTCGTGCGGCAGAAGAACGGCGTCGAGCTCACGTCATCGGGGCAGATGATCCTGCCGTACGTGCGCAACCTGCTCGCCGAAGAAAAGCTGCTCGCGCAGCAGGTCTCCGAAATCCGCGGCATCCACACAGGGCGGCTGACGATTGCCTGCTTCGCGAGCGTCTCGCGCGTGCTGCTGCCGCATTTTCTCGCGGCGTTTCAGGCGTCGTACCCCGGCATCCAGGTCGAGCTCATGGAAGGCGGCACGGATGACATCGTGCGCTGGGTGACGGAGAACGTCGCCGACTTCGGCATCCTGAGCCACCGCCACATCGGCGGGCTCTCGTGGCTGTCGCTCTGGCGCGACCCGCTCGTCGCCGTCGTGCCGCGCGAAGAGCCGTTCCTCTCGATGAAAGCGTTCCCCGTCGAAAAGATGACGGCACAGCCGTTCATCCTCTCGGCCGACGGCACGGACTACGACATCCACCACATGCTGAGCACGACAAAGATCCGCCCGACCATCCGTTTCACATCGAAGGACGACCACGCCATCGTCTCGATGGTCGCGAACCACCTCGGCATGAGCATCCTGCCGCGCCTCGTCGTGCTCGACCTCGCGCATCTCGTGCACATGCTGCCGCTCGCACCAGCCTTCGACCGCACGCTCGGCATCGCCTACAAAGAAAAAGCCGCCCTCACGCCGGCGGCCAGAAAATTCATTGACCAGATCGTGAAGACGGATGTGTCGAAAATACAAGAGCTCGACGGATTGGAGGATGCGGCTGAAATGAATATGGCTATGGGGGAATGAGAATCTTGTCAGGCTGTCGCACCCGACTACTCCTTCAGGCCCTTCGGGCCAGCTCCCTCAAAGAGGGAGCCTTAGGTTGCATGCGATTTCATTTCGATTTACTTCCGATGCCGATGCCGACGAGGACGAGGATGACGCCAGCGAGCGTCATCGGCTGCATCGTTTCCCCATAAGCGGCGATGCCGAGGATGGCGGCCGTGACGGGTTCGATGGAAGCGAGAATCGAGGCGCGCGAACCTGAGAGCGTCCTGAGCCCCAGGGTGTAAAGCAGGAACGGCAGGACGGTCGAGAGCGCGCCGAGGCCGAGCATGTACGGCAGGGCGGACGTTTGTGCGGCAGCAAAGATGGCACCCGTGCCGTTCATCGCACTCGCGGCAATGGCAGCCACGAGGAACGTGTAGAACGTGATGCCCTGCGCGCTGTAGCCGCGATCCATCGCGAACTTGCCGAAAATCGTGTAAAGGCCATAGCCGAGGCCGGAGCCGAGGCCGAACAGGATGCCCGCGACCGAGAGCGGCGTCTCGCTCCCGAGCACGCCCGTCACGAGCACGCAGCCAAAGAACGTCAGCACGAGCGAACAGAGCTTCCGCCGCGTGAACGCTTCGCCGAAGAAGATGCGCGTCAGCACCATGACGAAGGCAGGCGCCGTGTAAAGAAGAACGGCGGCGCTCGCGAGCGACATCATCTGGACGGCCGTGAAATAGCAGTAGTTGAAGAAGACAATGCTGCCAATCCCCGTGCCGAGAAAGCACCAGGCATCGCGCAAGCGGAGGTGCAGGCTCCTGCGGTCGAAAAGCGCGAGCAGGATGAACAGCAGCCCCGCCGCGACCATCGCGCGCGCGGCGACGATGTCCATGGATGTGAGGTGTGCATCGCCGAGTGCGCGGACAAAGAGGCCGATGATGCCCCAGAGGATGCCGGCGCAAGCGACACAAAAAGCACCTGACGTTACACGCATGGCTGACCTCCTTTCGTTTTTGTCGTACGAGTGCAAGGCCCCCTCTCAGAGGGGGCTGTCAGCGAAGCTGACTGGGGGAGTAGTTGGGTACTGGAGACCAACAGATATACAGAACGTTGCTAAAGGCTTTAGCGACGACTGCATTCTTGTCAGGCTATCGCATCCTACTACTCCCACCACCGCTTCGC
>JALEZZ010000084.1 GCA_022773585.1 Selenomonas sp.
CAAAAGTGGAATAACCGGATGATTCCCGGATGGTCAAATGTGCGAAACCAACTGGAAATGGACGAGCGCATGTCGACCTTGATGCACAAGTACGACAAGGCTGATTGAAAGATAATTTACACAAAACTATTGACAATCCCGGCTTCACGGGCATTTTGCACCTGCGAAGTTTGAGTTACGAAAAAAAATACGTGTGTCAACCGTTCGTTGCCTGCCCTTCGTGTGCATGATATAATGAAAGAAATCAAAGTGGATAGGGGGCCTACCATGTCGGAAACAGAGATGCGGCAGAAAATCTTGGCCGAGCTGCAGGCACATAAAATCAATCCTATGAATGATGTCTTGTTCAAGTTCATTTTTGGCAAGGAAGAGCGCAAGGGCATCACGATTGATTTTCTGAATGCGGTGCTCGAAGAGTCCTTGGAGCATCCGATCAAGGATATCCGCTTCACCCAGACGGAGCAGGTACCACAGGATGATGGTGGCAAACTGACGTGCTTCGATGTGGCTTGCGAGTTGGATTCTGGCGAGATGATCGACGTCGAGGTGCAGGTCATCAACTATCAGAACATGCAGCGGCGCACTTTGTACTATTGGTCGCAGATGTATCTGACGGGCATCCTCAGTGGCGAAGATTACGCCGAGCTGCGGCCGGCCATCACCATCAATATTTTGGCATTCAACATCTTGCCGCAGGCCAATCCGCATGCGATGTACAGCATCTACAATGCCAAGACGGGCGACCGTCTGAATCGGGACATGGAGCTGCACTTTTTGGAAATCCCGAAATTCACGTACAAACCTGTCCGTGAGATGACGAAGATGGAACGCTGGCTGGCTTATTTTGCGAACAAATTGAATGAACAGGAAAGGGAGGAACTGGCCATGAGCGAAGCAGCAATCGGCAACGCCTACGATGCAGCGGGTGCTTTCATGATGAACCCGCAGGACCGGATGAACTACGTCAGCCGCCAGATGGCGATCATGGATTACAACTCTGGCATGAATGCTGCTGAAAAACGTGGCGAAGCCCGTGGCGAGGCTCGTGGTGAGCTCCGTGGCAGAAATGAAGAGCAAACTCGTTTTTCAAAGCTGATTCAGCTCTTAAAAGCTGATGGACGTGAAGAAGAAGTTTTCCAAATGGCTGCAAATCCAGAGCTCCTTCAGAAACTGTACCAGGAATTTCATCTATAAAAACAGATTTGACAGAACGCCTGAAGTACATCAGCCACCAAATGGCGATCATGGATTATCAGACAATGCACCTCGTGATATTCGGCAGGATCGCAACGAGGATGGCACCAGCTCGGAAGGCACAATCTATTTTGATATTCGTTTTCATGCTAAAGCGCCGAAATCGGGTGCGCTCATCACGTTGATTATCAACGTCGAGGCGCAAATCTCATCAACATCACGCTGATCTATCTGGGCAATCATCGGACGGGGGGACAACCTGATCGAGCTCTTGCGGCTGGTGTTCCGCTCGAACGCCACGGTGGCCGTAAAGAAAGAGCGTTTGGCTGAACGATACGATTTAAACTTGACAGACGATATGGCAGAGGAGATGAATACGATGTGCAATCTCAGCGAAGGCATTTTCGAAGATGGCGTCAAACAAGGTGTCAAACAGGGGGCGAAAGAGACGAAAGAAAAAATGATGCAGGCCTTTCAGATGTTGAAGGGGAAGGTGTCTGTATCGGAAATTGTGAAAAAGACGGGTCTCACAGAAGATGATGTTCGTCAAATGAAGTTGCTTTTAGGATAATAATGGAGTCAAGGCAGGACGAAAGCGCTCGGAGCAAATCCGAGCGTTTTCGTTTTCGCAATCGCGTTGATTCGCCATATTCTCGTAAAGCAGATTTTACGGAATCAATTTCGTACTCTCGAGGCATATCGAATCCATCACGCTTCTTCGGCGGAAAGAGTGACACGCGGCGATATACAAAATCGAATGGCCTCCTGCCGATGAAGAGGAAAATCTTCATCGACGGGAGGCCGTTTTGTTTTTGCGGGGAAAAATCGAGTGGGAATTTGTGCGCATGGTAGAGTGTGAGATTTTGATTGCGGACTGGCATTTGACGCTCGCAAGGCACAAGGAAAGTAGGAGACTCGCCGTGCGTTGGCGAAATAAAAGCAATATGATTAGAGGTTGCGTACGCACGGAATGTGCAGGATGAAACGTAATGGAAGGAGACAGCTTTATGCCGGGAAGTGGCGTTTTGGTCAATGTTCTGGGGATTGTTTTCGGCGGGCTGCTCGGGATGGCGGCGGGGCGGCTCATCAGTGAGCGGTTTCAAAAGACGTTGATGATGGCGTGTGCGCTGGCGGTGCTGTTCCTCGGCCTTGGAGGAAGCCTTGCACAAATGCTGAGGGCTTCGCCCGATGGGACGATGACTTTCGTCGGCTCGTATATGATGGTGGGGAGCCTGATCCTCGGTGCTCTGATCGGTGAAGCGATTAATCTCGAAGACCGTATGGTGACCTTTGGCGAATGGCTGAAGAAACGAGCCGGAGGCGAGAGTGACAGCCGGTTCGTCGATGCGTTCGTCACAGCATCGCTCACGGTCTGCATCGGAGCGATGGCGGTCATCGGCCCGATCAATGACCGCTTGCTCGGCGACTCGGTGGTGCTCTACATCAAGACGGTGCTCGACCTCGTCATCGTTCTCCTGATGACGGCGACGCTCGGGCGCGGCTGCATCTTTTCTGCGATTTCTGTCGGCATCTTCGAGGGTGCGATTTTCCTTTGTGCGGGGCTCTTGGAGCCCGTGATGAGCCCTGCGGCACAGTCGAATCTTTCGTACGTCGGAAATATTCTCATCTTTTGTGTCGGCGTCAATCTCCTTTGGAAAACGGGCATCCGAGTGGCCAACCTGCTGCCGGCTCTGGTGATTGCCATCGCATGGGCGTGGTTTTGACATCAACAAACTCCCACGTCTTAACAACGCCACGATAAACGAAAAGTATACACAGTAACGATGGCATCTCCCATGTTACAATGGAATCAGACGGTATGAGGCTGATCTTTTTTTGGCGCCTCGAGCCCGTGCAACAAACTGGTTTGGCCTCTCTATTGCACCACACTTTGTCCAGAGCTTCATGCTCGCAAGGACGTATAACAAAATGAGCGATCATAAGAGGCCCCGTCGTACTTTGTCATGGAGGTGTCACTCATGGAAGTCATGTACGATCGTTGCTGTGGGATTGATGCTCACAAGAAGTTCATTGTCGCCTGCTTCAAATGCGGCAAGGAGCAGGAAATCCGGAAGACCGGGACGACGAGCGACGAAATCCGAGAATTGTCGAAATGGTTGCTTGATGGCAAGTGCCAGATGATTGCCATGGAGAGCACAGGTTCCTACTGGAAACCGCTCTACAACATCTTCGAGATCCTCGGGCTCGACGTCATTGTCGCGAATGCCAGAGACATCAAGAACGTCCCTGGCCGCAAGACCGATGTCGGGGATGCCGAATGGATTGCCGACCTTTTGAAGCATGGACTCATCCGCGCCAGCTATATTCCCAGCCGAGAGCAACGCGAGCTGAGAGAGATGTCGCGGTATCGCCAGAGCCTCATCGGGGAGCGCAGCCGGGAACTGAACCGCCTCCAGAAGATGCTGGAAGGCGGGAACGTCAAGCTCACGAGCGTTGTCTCGGATGTCAACGGACGCAGTGCCCGCAATCTCCTGAAAGCCATGCTGGAAAAAGACGATCCTCTCACGGAAGCGCGCGTCAGCCAGCTGGTTCACGGGAAATTGCAGTCGAAGGTGGATGCCATCGTGAAAGCCATGAATGGCTTCCTCACGCCCATGGAGAAAGCGCTCATCCGCAAGGTCGTCGATCATATCGATGACATGACGACATGACGAAGCGCATCGGCGAGATGGATGATATGCTCCGCGATTATTTGCAGCCCTATGAAGAGGCCATCGCCAAGCTCGACGAGATTCCCGGCATCGCCAGACGGAGCGCCGAAACCATCCTCATCGAGACAGGGCTCGACATGACGAGATTCCCGTCAGAGCGTCACATCTCCAGTTGGGCGGGACTCGCTCCGGGCAACAACGAAAGTGCCGGGAAACAGAGGCGCAGCCGGACGGTGCACGGGAACAGCACATTGAAAACTGCTTTGGTGCAATGTGCGAAAGTCGCATCCAAATGCAAATGCTACTTCCGCGCACAATACCAGAGAATCGTCGTTCGTCGTGGAGCCAACCGTGCCACTGTTGCAGTAGCACACAGCATGCTGATTGCCATTTACCATATGCTGAAGGATAACCAGTCGTTCCGTGATCTCGGCGAAGACTTCTATCTGGCTGTCAACAGGGCGAAGAAAATCAATCACTATCTCAGGAAACTTGAAAAACTGGGATGGACGCCAAATGCCGCATCGGCAACTGCATAAGACATATCAATTTCGTTTTACTGGAAGCCGCAGGGATTCTTTGCGCTCTTTTCCGGTAGTACGAGAAAACTTTTCATAACAAAATAGGAAAAGCATGCGATGAAATGAAGCTTTGGAGGCGATGCTATGAGCATCGAGAGCGATGTGTTTTTGCGGTATCGGCCGGATATGAAACGCTGCGAGGCGTATGGATTCCGACGGATGGGCGACGTGTGGCGATACGAGCGGACGTTCCTCGACGGGGCGTTCCGTGCCGTTTTGACGGTGGATGCTGCGGGGCAGGTGACGGACGAGGTCATCGACACGATGACGGACGAGCCGTACCTGCCGCTCCGGCTGGCGAATCCGTCGGGGAGCTATGTCTATGGCGTGCGCCATGCGTATGAAGAGCTCCTGCACGAAGTCGCGGAGGCTTGTTTCACGCGCTTGCCGTTTGCCCTGCCGCAGACGAACCGCCTTTGCGAGCGGATAAAGGCGACGTGGGGCGATGCGCCGGAGTTCCCTTGGAAGCAGAAGGCGTATCGGACAAGCGGCGTGTTCCGCCACGGCGCGACGCGCAAATGGTATGCTGTTATCCTGCCCGTATCATGGGCGAAAATCGTCCCCGACCGAGAAGGGAACATCGAATTGCTCGACCTCAAAGTCGCCGACGCCGCTGCCTGTGTCGCAGCTCATGACGGCTGCTATCCTGCGTACCACATGAACAAGCGCTGCTGGATTTCGGTTGCGCTCGATGATACGATGACAGATGATGCTATCTGGCCGCTGCTCGCTGAGAGCCGTGCGTTTGCAGAGAAAAAGGGCTGATTCGCGTCTGGCAGCGGTTACAGCAAAAGGCCTCGTTGGGAGGCCTTTTTTCAGTTACCGAACAGACCCGTTTCTTCGTAGCTTTCGAGACGTTCGAGCGCACCAGGATTGTGCTCTTCAAAGAATGCGGTCTGAATCTGCATTTCGGGGTGCAAGACTTTGCCTTTGCCGCCAGCAAGTTCGGCGAAGCGGCAGCTGTAGATGATGGGGAAGTATTTGCGGATGAAATTGCCATCCTCGTGTGCTGTCAAAGCGAGAATCTGGAAGCCGAGCTGGTCGGCGATGAAGAAGACTGGGTCGAGGACATGGTCGCTCGAGGCTTTGCCGAATGGGTTGTCGGCGACGACGACGCGGCTCGCGTATTTCGTGTGCGGGATGCGGGCGCGTTTTTCGGAGAGATAGTTGAGGCAGCCAAGGAACAGCGCCATGTTCTTGCACCAGACTTCGCCGCCCGACCATTTGTTCGATTCCTCCCAGTCGTAGGGGCGTTCGGAGAAGGTGCCGATGCTCGTGGCCTTGCGGCACTTGACTTTGACGGCATGGTTGCCAAGCGTGGCCGCAAGAATCTGCTGCGTGCGGAGCTTCTTCTGGAGCTCTTCTTTGATTTTCCGGCTGTCCTCGCGACCATCTTCGTCAAGGAAGGCTTCGGAGTCGAGGCGCTCGGTCAGGGAGCTGAGATAGCCGCGGATGGCCGTGCGCATTTCGGAGTCTTTCTTTTCGGCGAAATGGATTGTATAGATGTCCTTCGTGCCGCTTTCCGTGCGGATGCGGGTTTTGGCGGCGATTTCTTTGAGGCCGCGGCCGATTTCCTGCAGATAAAGCGTCATGTGCTCGACCATGTGCTCGATATGGGAGAAATGCTCCTGCCGCTCGGTCTCAGCGAGCGAGATGCTCTGCTGGATGGTCTTCTGGATGACGGCGCGCCATTCGACGTAGTCTTCATAGGCGTCCTTGCTGCGGATGCCGTCGACGATGTGGCGGCGGCGGCGCTCTTCGCGGATGTGCTGCTCGCAGTAGGCGATGAAGCTGTCTTTTGCTTGGCGGTTCTTTTCGCGCTGGACGGCATAGCGGTCGTAGATTTCATGGCACGCAGAGAGGAGCGGCGGCGCGGCACGGCGGAAGACGTCGCTGTCGTCTGTCTGCCATTCGTCGGGCAGCAGGATGGCGTGCACGCGATCGACAGTGAACTGGAGCGTGATGTTTTCTTTGTCGAGGCGATTGATGGTGCCGGCTAGGACGTCGATATGGTGCAGGTTCGTGTCTTTCGAGGACTGGCAGGCGGCGAGGACAGCCATGATGGCCGCTTTCTGTTTTTCGAAGCGGGCGCGGGCTTCCGCAAGATTGCCCTCGATGGTGGGCAGTTCTTCTCCGTATTGTTCGGCGTAGCGCTTGCGAACGCTTTCGAGGTTGCCGCTGGCCTTGTCATAGGCGCGGCGAGTTGCATCACGTTCTTTCTGGCGCGCCTTCATTTCTTTCAGAAGTGCGGGGCGCGCTTCGCGGAGCGCCTGTTCCTGCTCGGCACCGTCCATCGGCCAGGGAAGCGTCTCGTCGAGTGTGAGCTCGTTTCCACGTGCTTCTTCTTGCAGGCGTTCCATTTCGCGTGTCAGACGCTTCTGGTCTTTGGCGGCCTGTGCGAGCTTTTCCTCAATGCGGCCGCGGTTCGCCTGGATGCCGTCGATGCGTCCGAGAATCTGGCGGCGCTCGTCGGCGAGGACGTTGTAGCTTTTATCCGTTTCCTGCGGCGGCATGGACTGGACGTCTTCATAGTAGAGGCGCTGGCGGATTTCGGCTGTGCGGTTTCGCAGGCTGCCGAGGGAAGTCAGGACATTTTGCAGTTCGCTTGCGAGGCGGGCTTTTTTTTCAGCTTCTTTTGCGAGCTGTTCCTGTACGTCCTGCTCTTTGTGATGCAGTTCTTCCTGTGTCTTGAGGTGCTTCCGGTGCTCGTCCTGCAGTTTTTCATAGATGCCGAGCTCCGAGAGACGGTGTGCGAGGTCGTCCTGCTCGGCTTTGTGGTCGTAGAGCAGTTTCTGGTAGCTGCCGATGCTCTGCTGGCACTGTTCGATGGTTGCTTCGCTTTCGCGGATGGAGCGCTCGAGGAGTTCGGCTTTTGCTTCCGCTTCCTTGCGGCTCGTTGTGAGCTCCTGGTATTCAGAAAATGGCCGTTTCTGGTAGAAGCCGATGAGGCTCGCGCGCAGCGTGCGCAGGTCGGCGCAGGCTGCTTCCTGCTGGGCGAGAGCTTTGTCGCGCTTGGCCGCTTCGTCAGCGAGGGAGTCCAGCCAGGCACGGAATTCATCATCCATCATGTGGTTCCAGTAGTCTGGTGTGATGGAGCGGGCGAGCGTCGGTGCTTTGCTTTCCGTCAGGATCGTGCGGAGCTCGCCGCTCGTGAGCACGAAGACGGGCTCAGTCAGGAGGCCGGTCTTGGCGGCGAGGCGGCGCAGGAGCTCTGCCGTGCTGTCCTCGGCTGTGATGACGGAGGCGGCCCAGAACGGGTAGATGCGGCGCAGTTCTTCGCCATCGCGGCCGCTCTTGACGGCGGCGCGGTAGGCGTCAGCGCCGCTCTGGAGCGTCGGGAAATCGTTGCGCCACGTATCGAGCAGATCGTCGAGCGCAGGATCGGCCGCAAACGAGGCGGCTTTTTCGTACTGGTCGACGAAGCGGTGCGCCTGACGGCAGAGCAGGGCGAGTTTCTTCTTTTTCTCATCTTCGCGCACGAGGTTGTCGCCGAGCTGGTCTGTGAGGAACGAGCTGCGCTGGTAGAGTTCGAGCGTCGTTTCTGCGAGGTTGGCACATTCAGGCACGAGACGGAGCTTTTCGAGCAGGTTCTTTGCCTCGGTGTCGATGCCGCCGAGTTCGACGGCCATCTGCGCGATGTCTTTCGAGAGACGGGCGAGAGAGGAGCGTTCTTCGGGCAGCTTTTTCTGCAAGACATTCTTCTGGTCTTTGTAGAATGCGAGGTTCTTCTCGTCGTCCTCGATGGCAGCCTTGACATGGGCGAGCGCGCGCTGCCAGGCTTCGCGCTGCGTCGCGGCGTCGGACTGCAGGCTGTCGTCAAAGATGTCCTGCTCGATGGCCTCCATGCGCTCGATGACAGCATGGATGGCAGATTCCGTCTTGCCGAGTTCGCGCGTGAGGCGGCTGGCTTCCTTGCGGATGTTGGCTTCATTGGCAGCTTCGTCCTTCTGTGCTCCGGCGATGTGCTGGCGCTGGGCTTCGAGTTTTTCGCGCTGCGCCTCACAGGCAGCTTCCTGCACGGAAAAAATGTAATGCAGGAACGCGCTGTTTTCGGCAAGTTTTTCGCGGAGCGCCTGCGCCTCTTCGTCTTGGTCGAGCTCGGCGAGGGCGGTGGCGGCCGACTTTTCGGCCTGCTGCGCTTCGTCATGTTCCTGCCGCAGGCGGGCGAGCACGAGGCTCTGGAGCAGCGACTCGGTTTCTTTGAGGTGTGTTTCGGCTTCTTCACAGGCCGCCTGCGCCTTTTCGAATATGGATTCTTTTTCAGAGGCGGCGGCTTCGGCTTCTGCGACACCGCAGGCTTCGAGAGACTGCTGGACGCTGCGCGTTTGCTCTTTGAGTCCTGCTTCCTGTTCTGTGAGCTCTCCCTGCGTCGTGCGGCGCGCTTCAAGAACCTCTGTCGCTTTCTGGTAGAGGCACTTGAGCTTGCCGCTCGCGGCGCGCAGTTCATTCTCGATGTCGAATGTGTCCTTCTGCACGGCCGTGTAGGATTCCATGCGATCCATGACGCCGCGCATTTCCTCGATGCGTTTCTGCAAGACGCGTTGCTGGCGGAAATGGTCGCGCTGCTTTTCGAAGAGTTCGGCAAAGCCGTTGCCGCCCTCTTTTTCCGTGCCATTCTCGTCAGCGATGCCTTCCTCGACGGTCGGAATCAGCAGGCGGTCGACAAGCGTCTCGTTCGTGCGGCAGTTCTCGAAAAATGCTTCGACGCCGCCCTCGGTCTCGTTGATTGCCGCAATCTTGTTCCACTCGGCCGGGATGATGCGGAAGTGTTCCTCGATGTATTTGCCATAGGTCTGAAGCGAGTCGTTTTCCGAAAAGAAATGCGCCGTCATGCTGTTGTCGGCAAGGCTTCGGAAGTATGTCGCCATTTCTTCTTTCGTGGCGGGACGATCGTGGCTATCTTCCTTTCGGACAAACGGCAGCTTGTCGATGCTCGCGCGGTCGTCCGGACCGTATTCATACGCAAATTCCTGCGAGGCGAGCTGGTCTTTGCTATTCAGAAACAGAGAGACGGCCGTCAGCGCATAGCGGCGCGGGTCGTTCTCGAGAATCCATTCGACGGCGATGTGCGCGATGGAGTTGCTGAGCAGGAGCGTCTCCTGGATCTTGCGCTGGGCGACGGTCTTGCGCGGCAGCACGGACTGGATGAGCGTCTGGACGAAGACGGTTTTTCCCGCGCCATTTTCAAGCAGCAGGATGCCGTTGCAGCCGTCGAAGCGGAATGTCGTGTCGATATAGCGTTTCTTGCCGCCGTCGTAGACGACGTTCGTGAAGCGGATGCGGCTGATGGATGGCATGGTCAGGCCTCCTTTTCGGGCGATGCAGGGAATGCCTCGGAACCGGCAGTTTCATTGTTTTTCGCCGGATGGTCGAGCGAATAGAGGAAGTCCGTGATGCCGCGGTTGTAGCGCTCTTCGAGGTAGTAGTTTGTGAAGATGGTCTTTGCTTTCTCGGTCAGGCTGTACTCGCCAGCGCCATTGTCGTGCAAGAGGCCCTGCGTTTCGAGGAAGCGCTTCGTCATCATGAGGAAGCCGGTGCGGCTTGTCGTGCGGGCGTCCTGCTTTTTGACGGTTTCCTTGACGCTGTCGAGGTCGGTCCACTTGCGCACGAGTGCGACCCAGTTGACGTTGTAGTCCGTTTCGGCCTGCCGCAGTTCCTCTTCCTTGCGCGTGGCGAGCGCATCGATGCGCTGGTTCATCTTTTCGAGCCAGCTCTGGAGCGTGACGAAGTCGTGCGGTTCCCAGCTTGTATAGCTGTCGTAGAAGCAGCCGACGAAGACGATGATGGCGAGGTACATCAGGTAGATGTCCATGTTGAGAGACTTCGCTGTCAGGAAATCCTTCTTGATCTGCTCGTTTGTCATGTGGAACGGCGAATCCGTGGCAATCGGAATGAGGTAAATGGCATCGGCATCGTCGATGATCGTGCACTGGACGCGCGATGCAAAGCTCTGCGCGAGGCTGCGGACGTCTTCGTCGCTGTAGAGGTCGGCGTAGTCTCCCTTCGCCACGCTGCCCTTTGCCGCGAGATGGCTGTAGAGGTCGAACGCGCGGAAGACGGTCTTTTCAGGATAGTCCATGATGTATTTCCACCTTGATGTTCATATTGCTGATGGTAAAGCCCGGTTGCTCGATGCAGCCTGGCATGTCGTCAATAGAGATGGCTGCGAGCTCGGGATGCTGGAGTGCAATTTCTCGGTACGGCGAGTCCTCGCCGAGATGGTCGTCATCGAAGAGCACGGTGCGGCGGCGATGCAGAATCATCCAGAAAATGTAGAACTGCTTTTCCGCCAGAATCTTTGGGCGGTGCTCTTCTTCGGATTCGATGAAAGCGGCAAGCGTTGTCTCCGTTTCATCTGCGAGGTGCGAAAGGAGGTCATCGGCAATCGTGCGATAGTGCTGGCGCAGATTTTCTTTTGCCTGCGTTTCGCTTTCCGTTTCGATTTCGGCGTCGGGAAATTCTTCCTGATGGTCTTCGCGTTCGAAGCGTTCGAGACGCTGCGGCGCGAAGATGTCGACGGGGGACCAGATGGCTGGCTTCGCAACGGGCAGGAACGGCTCGATGAGGCGGCGGGAGGCCGTGAGCGGCAGCGGCGTCGCGAAGAAGCGGTTCGTCACGTCGGCATCGAAGTTGAAGGAATCGATGCCTGAAAAATAGAGTGCTTCTTCGGCGGCCGCGAGCGCTGACGTGCCGAGCTCGATGCTGAGCTCGAGGAGCTTTCGGTGCTTGCCATGCACGACGTCGAGGCGCTGCTCGACGAGCATGATGCTGTCGAGCGCATTCTGCACGGGGTCTTGGTCGACGTTGTCATGGATGCGGCGTTTTGTCTCGCCGATGAACGTTTTGAGTTCCTTGAACTGATCTTCTTCGCTTTTGAGGCGTTCATTGAGGTCGGCGACAATCTTGCGGTAGCGTGCGAGCGTTTCCTCTGAGACGATGCTGCGGTGGATTTCGCGGCGGATGCGCATGATGCGGCCGCGCAGCGTCTCGACATCGAGGCGCATTTCCTCGACCTGCCGCAGCGCGAGCGCGAACTGGCCTTTCTCGAGCTGCTTGCGCAGGATGAGCTGGTTGATCGAGAGCTGGTATTCGTTGAAGTATTCCTTCGTTGCAAAGACGAGCTCGAGGCCCTGTTCGTCGAGCACGTAATACTGTGCATTCGACGACACATCGACTTTGTCGGCCTTGAGATATGAAAACTCAGCCGTGCGCTCCTGCTTTGCCGCCCAGTCGAAGAAGGTCTCAGCGTTGCGGCGGCCTGTCGTTGGGCGGAATGTCGTGACGATGTCGCGTGCGAGCTTTTCATAATCTTGGAACGTATCGGAAAACTGGCTGTTCGTCTGGTCTTGCAGGAATCCTGCGAGCTCGCGGATGCCGGCATCCTTGCGGCCGTCGAGCATGTGCTCGAAAAAGAAAAGGAGCGTCATGAGGCCGAGCTCGAGCTCTGTTGTCTCCGTGCCATCCTTGCGGCGGAGCTTGCGCCCGCGCAGGCGGTAGAGCGGCGAGAAGAGCAGGATGCGGCTCATGCGCTCGCTGAAATTCTCAAGTTCCATGAAGCGTCTCCTTCAGGCAGGAAAGCAGCTCGTCCGTTCCGAGCGCTTCTTGCGGATAGTAGCAGCCGGATTTGAGCAGATGACAGGAACGGCTGCGAAGCAACTCCGGCATCTGGCGGAGAAAGGCGCCGAGTGCTTCAGGAGCAGGCGACTGCTGCTCCTTGCCGTGCGATTCGGGATGCGTGAGGAAGGCCGCGTAGAACGGGACGGCGAGACGCAGCTCGATGCGTCCATCCAGTGTCTCGCATTTTTCTGCAAGCTCGTGCCAGATGCGGAGCCCTTCCCAGTCGAAGTCGCCAAAGTACCAGGCGATGTGATGCGCTTTGGGATAGCCGCACTGCGCTGGCAGCTGGTCGATGCTCGCGAGAATCTTCCAGCCATAGCCGAGGATGAGGCTCGTAAGCGTTGTCTCAGCAAGATGCGGAAAAAGCGCCATCCACGGAGCCTTGTTCTCGACGATGAGATGGTAGTAGCAGATGTGTCCGTTCTCGTAGGCGGGAGATGGCAGCATGGAATCCGTCGGATGGAATGCCATCATCAGCGGGTCGGCTTCGGGTGCGACGCCGAGCGCTTCGCGCGAGAGGCCGAGGCGCGTGAGCAAGCCGCCATCTGAAAGCAAAAATTTTTCATCGCCGAAGATGTCATAGGAACGTTGCTGGAGCGATGTCTTCGGGAGCTCGGCGGGCGGGCAGGAGAGCTGCTGCAGGTAGTTGCTCAGCGTCTCGATGGCCGTGCGGTCGCGCTGCCACTCGCCATAAGGATGGCTCATGTACCATGAGAGGTCGAGAGTACCTGAAATCGCGTCTTCGATGGCCTCCTGCTGGATGCGGGCGGCCGACGCCGCAAAGAGCGGGCCGAGGTGGATCGTGTACTTTCGCGCGAGCCCGCCGTGGTCGCAGCCGCCTGCCTTGATGGGCGCGAGGACGCCATCCTGCTGGAGCGACGTGATGGCGTCGTGGAACGGCGCATAGTCCATGCGGCGGCAAACTTCCTGCAACGCGTCGAGCGTCACAGTCTTGCGATTCTGCTGCATCAGGAGATTTTTGAGCAGGGTGACGGCTTCCTTCTCCATGATTTCAGCGTGCCTTGCTCGCGAAGAGATAGATCAGCACCGTCAGCACGATGCCGAGCTCGCCCCAGAGCGGGCCTTTTTCGATGAAGGCGTAGATTGTCGCAGCGAGGCAGAAAACGACGGCGAAGATCGTCTGCTTCGCATTCTCGCGGCGGAAGGCGAATGTATCGTAATCGACGCCTGTGATTTCCTTGAAGCAGGCCTTGCAGATGACTTCCTCGCGGCCGTCCTCGGTCTTGTGGCGCAGCGCGTCCTTTTCGTCCATGGTCTTTCCACAGTGTTCGCATCTGAGCATAGTGAATGAAGTTCCTCCCTTGAAGTTTCAAATGTCATTTTCTATTCTATCCTAAAAGCGAGAGCATTACCAGAATTTTTCACGTTTGCTGCTTCTGCGTTCTTTGCCTGCTGCGAGATTCGGCAGTTGCAAGGAGATATGTCCTTTTTTCAGAAATAATCTGCCAGAAATGTTGCAGACGGCCCCGATTTTCGATAGAATGGAAGGCAGATGATTTCTATCTATTGAAAGAAGGTCTTTTCATGGTAATCGGCACGATGGACGCCGCTTCGCGGCGCCATGCGGAGTATCCGCCCATCATCGAGGAAGCGCTCGAGTACCTGCGCCAGCAGGACTTCTCGAAGCTCGCGGACGGGCGCTATTACCCGCGTGGAGAGGAGCACGGCGAGGAAATCTTTGCCGACGTGCAGCGCTATACGACGAAACCGGCCGAGGAATGCTACCCCGAGGCGCACAAACGCTATGCGGATGTGCAGTTCATCGCGGAAGGGAGCGAGTATCTCGGCTGGTGCCCGTTCAGCCCGGACCTTGTGGAGCACGCGCCGTACAATGACGTTTATGACATTACGTTCTTTGAAAAGCTCGTGCCGGAGAGCACGCTGATCATGAAGCCGGGCAGCTTTGCCGTGCTCTATCCGGAGGACGTCCATGCGCCTCGCATGGAGACCGAGGAAGGGCCGCAGCCCGTGACGAAGGTCGTTGTCAAGATTTCCGTGGATTTGCTCTAACGTTTACGCTCATTGGAAGCAGGAGGACCCAGCACTCATGGTAAGAAGAATTTTCGTGGAAAAACGGCAGGGATTCTTTGACATCCCGGCACAGCAGCTCTGTGACGATCTGACGGAGACATTCCGCCTGACGGAGCTCAAGGCCGTGCGCATCATCACCCGCTACGACATCGAAGGCCTGAGCGACGAGGAATACGAAAAGGTGAAGTCGGTCGTCTTCTCGGAGCCGCCGGTCGATGTCGTCTATGAAGAAAAGCTGCCGCATTTCCCGAACTCGCGCATGTTCGCGATGGAGTATCTGCCGGGCCAGTACGATGTGACGGCAGATTCGGCCGCGCAGTGCGTCCAGCTCGTGACGGCGAAGGAGCGCCCCGTCATCCGCACGGCGCGCGTCATCGTCATCGTCGGCGATGTCGATCGCGAGACGTTCGAGAAAATCAAATCTTACCTGATCAACAAGGTCGAGAGCCGCGAGGCGTCGCTTGAAAAGCCGGAGTCGCTCGAAATGAAGATGGAGCAGCCGGCCGATGTCAAGGTGCTCGAAGACTTCAACACGCTCGATGACGCAGGCCTCCATGCATTCATGGACAAGATGGGCTTTGCGATGAGCTTTGAGGACCTCAAGTTCTGCCAGGAGTATTTCCGCGATACGGAGCATCGTGCGCCGACGGTCACGGAGCTGCGCGTCATCGACACGTACTGGTCGGATCATTGCCGTCATACGACGTTCACGACGGCCATCGACATGGTAGACATCGAGGACGGTTATTTCTCGCCGTCCATCACGCGTGCCTATGAGCAGTATCTCAAAGACCGCGAAAATGTCTATGGGGCATCGACCATCCGCGACGTGACGCTCATGGATCTCGCAGTCATCGGCATGAAGGAGCTGCGCAAGGAAGGCCTGCTCGAAGACCTCGACAAGTCCGAGGAAATCAACGCGTGCAGCATCCAGATCAAGGCGGACATCGGCGGCAAGGAAGAAGACTGGCTCGTCATGTTCAAGAACGAGACGCACAACCATCCGACGGAAATCGAGCCGTTCGGCGGTGCGGCGACGTGCCTCGGCGGTGCCATCCGCGACCCGCTGTCGGGCCGTTCGTATGTCTATCAGGCCATGCGCGTGACGGGGGCAGCCGACCCGCGCCGTCCCATCAAGGACACGCTGCCGGGCAAGCTGCCGCAGAAGAAAATCACGCTCGGCGCAGCGGCAGGCTACAGTTCCTATGGCAACCAGATCGGCCTCGCGACGGGGCAGGTGCAGGAAGTTTACCATGAAGGCTACATGGCGAAGCGCATGGAAATCGGCGCGGTCATCGCGGCGGCGCCGAAGGAGAACGTCGTGCGCGAGCGCCCGGCGGCAGGCGACATCATCGTGCTCGTCGGCGGCCGTACGGGCCGCGATGGCTGCGGCGGTGCCACGGGCTCGTCGAAGGAGCACACGGAGGAATCGCTTGAAACGTGCGGCGCGGAAGTCCAGAAGGGCAATCCGCCGACGGAGCGCAAGATCCAGCGCTTGTTCCGCAATCCGTCTGTCTCGCGCATGATCAAGCGTTGCAACGACTTCGGTGCAGGCGGCGTTTCGGTCGCGATTGGCGAGCTCGCTGACGGCCTCGTCATCGACCTCGATGCCGTCAAGAAGAAGTATGAGGGTCTCGACGGCACGGAGCTTGCGATTTCCGAGTCGCAGGAGCGCATGGCCGTCGTGCTCGATCCGAAAGACCTCGATGCGTTTGTTCGCTTTGCGGATGCGGAAAATCTTGAAGCGACGGAGGTTGCTGTCGTGACGACGGAGCCGCGCCTGATCATGAAGTGGCGCGGCAAGCCCATCGTGCAGATGAACCGCGCGTTCCTCGACACGAATGGCGTGCGCCAGCATGTCACGGCGAAAATCACGCAGCCGGATGTCTCGAAGCGCTACCTGTTCTCCGAGACGCCGGAGGCAAAAGAAGCGGGCCGCGACATCGAGAAGGCATGGCTCGCAAATCTCACCGACCTCAACGTCTGCAGCCAGAAGGGCCTCTCGGAGCGCTTTGACTCGACGATTGGCGGCAATACGGTGCTCATGCCGTTTGGCGGCAAGACGCAGCTGACGCCGGAAGAGGGCATGGTCGCAAAACTCCCGGTGCTCGGTGCTGAGACGACGACGGCGACGGCCATGACGTTCGGCCTCAATCCGTACTTCACGGAGTGGAGCCCGTTCCATGGTGCCGTGTACTCCGTCGTCGAGGCGGCGGCGAAGATGGTCGCACTCGGCGGCCGCGCTGACAAAGTCCGCCTGACGTTCCAGGAATATTTCGAGAGCCTCGGCAAAGACCCCGAGAAGTGGGGCAATCCGTTCGCGGCGCTGCTCGGCGCGCTCTGGGCGCAGCACCAGCTGAAGATTCCGGCCATCGGCGGCAAGGATTCCATGTCGGGCACGTTCGAGCACATCCATGTGCCGCCGACGCTCGCAGCGTTCGCGGTCGATGTGCTGCCCGCGGGCCGCGCGGTTTCGGCGGAGTTCAAGTATCCCGGCAACAAGGTCTATGTCGTGCCGTGCCACAAGGACAGCCAGGATTTGCCGCGCTTCGACCAGCTCAACAAGAATTTTGCGGCCATCAGCAAGCTTACGGCCGAGAAGAAGGTCTTCGCGGCGAAGAGCGTCGGCATCGGCGGCATCGCGGCGGCCATTACGAAGATGTGCCTCGGCAACAATGTCGGCTTCAAGTTCACGAAGACGGTCAGCCACGACGACCTGTTCTGCCCGGACTACGGTACGATTTTGCTCGAAGTCGCTGCAAATGCGAAGCTCGACGAAGAGCTCAAGGAGACGGGCTGCTACGAGCTCGGCGAGACGACGGCCGTGCCGAGCGTCGTCTGCGGCGCATCCGTTGTGAGCCTGCAGGAATGCACGCAGGCCTACACGAAGCCGCTCGAAAAGATTTTCCCGACGAAAGTCACGCGCAAGACGCGCGAGCAGGCGCTCTGGCGTCCGTATACGAAGGGCCCGGCACTCAAGAGCCAGACGCATCTCGCGAAGCCGCGCGTCTTCATCCCGGTCTTTCCGGGCACGAACTGCGAATATGATTCGGCGCGGGCATGGGAGCGTGCAGGTGCCGAGGTCGAGACGATGATTGTCCGCAACCTCACGCCGAAAGCCGTCGAGGAGACGGTCGAGGCCATCGTCGTCGGCATCCGCAAGGCGCAGATCATCATGCTGCCGGGCGGCTTCAGCGGCGGCGACGAGCCGGATGGTTCGGGCAAGTTCATCGCCGCGATGTTCCGCAATCCGCGCATCGCCGAAGAAGTCATGCGCCTGCTGCATCGCCGCGACGGCCTGATGCTCGGCATCTGCAACGGCTTCCAGGCGCTCATCAAGCTCGGCCTCGTGCCGTATGGCGAAATCCGCGACCTCGCGGACAACTCGCCGACGCTGACGCACAACACGCTCGGCCGCCATGTCTCGTGCATGGTCTCGACGCGCGTCGCGTCGAACCTCTCGCCGTGGTTCAACAACGTCAAGGTCGGCGACGTCCATCGCATCGCCGTTTCGCATGGCGAAGGCCGCTTCGTGGCCGACAGCGAAGTGCTCGCGAAGCTCCGTATGCGCGGCCAGATCGCGACGCAGTACGTCGATGCTGACGGCAAGCCGTCCATGGCGATTCCATGGAACCCGAACGGCTCTACAGACGCCATCGAAGGCATCACGAGTCCCGACGGCCGCGTCCTCGGCAAGATGGGCCACTCCGAGCGCATCGGCGAAGATGTCGCAAAGAATGTCCCGGGCGACAAGGATCAGCAGCTGTTCGAAGCGGGCGTGGCGTACTACAAATAAATAGGCTCTCCCTCTGGGAGAGCTGGCGCCCGCAGGGCGACTGAGCGGGTAGATCGGAGGCAGAGCCTGACAATCATATCGTATGATTTGTCGGGCTCTCCTTTTAGTATCGTGATTTCGTTACGGAACGCAATTGACAGTCATGCTATGATAAGGGGAGCAATTGACAGATAAGGGGTTGATGATCATCGACTTCAAGATGCTCGAACGGGAGGACAAGCCCGTCCTCGACAAATTCTTTCATGCCAGATATTACGAGAACAGCCATCTGAACTTCACGAATTTCTACATGTGGCGTACGCCTTACCACATCCAGTGGAAAGTGGAGGACGACGTGCTCTACATGATCAACGAGTACGACGGCGTGCTCGCGTCGCGGCAGCCATTCTGCGAGCCGGAAAAATGGCCGGAAGCGACGAAGAAGATTCTCGCGTTCTTCGAGGAACAGGGGCGTCCTGTCTATCTCATGGGGCTCGAAAAAGATTATGCGGCGTATCTTCAGGGGGAAGGGCAGTCGCTTGCAGCATTCGATGTCAAGGACGACCGCGACAATGCGGACTACGTCTATCTCGCCGAAAAGCTCATCACGCTTTCCGGCCGCAAACTGCATTCGAAGAAGAATCATCTCAATGCGTTCCACAAGCTCTATCCGCAGGCCGAGTACCTGCCAATCACGAACGACCTGATTCCGGCCTGCCGCAAGGAGCTTGAGAGCTGGTATGCCATGCGTTCCGAGGATTTGCAGAACGACCCGTTCATCGGCTACGAGCGCGCGGCGATTCATGAGGTGTTCGACAACTACGAGACGTTCCAGCTCAAGGGCGGCGTCATCCGCATCGACGGCCGCGTCGTGGCGTTCACGTTTGGCGAGGCGCTCAACACGGACACGGCCGTCATCCATGTCGAAAAGGCCGACCCGAACGTGCGCGGCGCGTATCCTGCCATTAACCAGGGCTTCGTCGAGCACGCGTGGAGTGATATGACGTACATCAACCGCGAGGAAGACATGGGCCTGCCGGGCCTGCGCAAGGCGAAGGAATCGTACAAGCCGGAAAAGATGATCGAGAAGTTCAACGCGACGGTGAAAGGAGCATGACATGCGCATCCTGATTTCAAACGACGACGGCATCGAATCCGAGGGCCTGCGGGCGCTCGCGGCTGAGTGTGCGAAAGAGCACGAAGTCTACATCGCTGCGCCGTGGCATGAGCAGAGCGGCATGGCGCATGCACTGAACGTGCGGCGCCCCATCGAGGTCGAGGAAATGCCCGGCGTCGCTCTCGAACTCGGCGCCGTGGCGGCCTGGCGCATCGCAGGTACGCCGACGGACAGCGTCAAATTGTTCCTCGAAGCGCTCATGGACCCGAACCGGCCCATCGACCTCGTGCTTTCAGGCATCAACCGCGGCGCGAACCTCGCGACGGACGTGCTGTATTCGGGCACGGTCGGCGCGGCGATGGAAGGGTATCTCCACGACATGAGCGCAGCGGCCGTCTCGCTCGACATCGATGCAGAGTATCCCTACGAGCTCGCGGCCGAGCTCGTGCGGCCGTTCCTTGAAGAGGAAATGGAGCGCCGCCGCGTGGAGAAGGACGCGCCATTCTTCCTCAACGTGAACTTTCCCGCGCGCCTCGCCTCGACGGAATTCGCCGTCAGCCGTCTCGGACGCCGCGACTACGAAAATGCGTTCCAGCAGGAGGTCAAGGAGGACGGCCGGATTTTCTACACGGTCGCCGGAAAGATTCTCGACTCGGACAACGGGCCGCACACCGACCTCTATACGGTCGATCAGGGCGGCATTTCCGTTACGCCGCTGCACGCAGATTTGACGGACTATGCTGCGATAGAGGAAAGTCGGGGAAAGTAAGACAGGCTCCCTCACAGAGGGAGCTGTCAGCGTAGCTGACTGAGGGAGTCTCACAAGCAGGTCGTTTGAGATGTACGATTGTTTTTTATGCGGGCGTGGAGTTACTGCGTAGCCCGCGTAAGTTGCAATCAGGATCGAAAACGCCTTTCTTGTGAGACTCCCTCAGCTTCGCTTTGCTCAGCAGCTCCCTCTGAGAGGGAGCCGTGAAAACTTGAAATAAGAGCCTTTTTCGTATAAAATAATATCGTTATAAGTGATTTCAAGGAGGTATCTTTTGATGGAATCCATGATTCGTGATATCAAGCTTGCCCCTTCGGGCCATGACAAGATCGAGTGGGTCAAGAACTTCATGCCGGTCATGAGCGCGGTGGACAAGGAGTTCTCGAAGACGAAGCCGTTCAAGGGCATCCGCATGGCAATCACGCTGCACCTCGAGGCGAAGACGGCGTATATGGCCGAGGTCTTTGCGCATGCAGGCGCGGAGGTTGCCATCACGGGCAGCAATCCGCTTTCGACGCAGGATGATGTCGCGGCGGCGCTCGTCGAGGACGGCATCAAGGTCTTTGCATGGCATGACTGCACGAACGAGGAATATTTCGATTTCATCAACAAGGCGCTTGACACGCATCCGCAGCTGCTCATTGACGATGGCGGCGACCTCGTCAACACGCTGCACACGACGCGCCGCGACCAGCTGCCGGAGGTCTTCGGCGGCTCGGAGGAGACGACGACGGGCGTTCATCGCCTGCACGGCCTCGCGAAAGCGGGCAAGCTCGCGTTCCCGATGATTGCGGCGAACGACGCGTACTGCAAGTATCTCTTTGACAACCGCTATGGCACGGGCCAGTCGACGTGGGAAGGCATCATGCGTGCGACGAACCTCGTCATCGCGGGCAAGAATGTCGTCATCGCTGGCTATGGCTGGTGCGGCAAGGGCGGCGCTATGCGTGCGCGCGGCCTCGGCGCGAATGTCATCATCACGGAGGTCAATCCGATCAAGGCCATCGAGGCCGTGTTCGACGGCTTCCGCGTCATGCCGATGGATGAGGCCGCGAAGATCGGCGATATCTTCCTGACGCTGACGGGCGACAAGGACATCATCCGCAAGTGGCACTTTGAAAGCATGAAGGACGGCGCGATGATGGCGAATGCCGGTCATTTCGACTGCGAAATCAACATTCCGGAACTTGCATCCATCTCGAAATCGCGCCGCACGGTCAAGCCGAACATCGAGGAATTCGTCACGAACGACGGACGCAAGCTCTACCTGCTCGCGGAAGGCCGCCTCGTCAACCTCGCGGCAGGCGACGGCCATCCGGCGGAAATCATGGATTTGTCGTTCGGCGTGCAGTTCTTCTCGCAGCTCCATCTGCTCGAGCATCACAAGGAGCTCAAGAACGACGTCTACCTCATGCCGGAAGAAATCAACACGCGCCTTGCGAACATCAAGCTCGAAGCGCTCGGCGTGAAGATTGATACGCTGACGGAAGAGCAGCGCAAGTACCTGAATCTCGAATAATTTCAAAGCAATTTTGGAGGCTTTTTGAACGATGAACCTTCTCATCAAGAATGCGTGCGTCGTGCTGCCGGACGGGCAGACGAAAACCGCAAACATCGCTGTCGAGGGCTCGAAAATCCTCGCGATTGGCGAGGCGCCGGCAGACTTCATCGCCGAGCAGACGATCGACGCGAAGGACATGCTGGCGATTCCGGGCTTTGTCAACGCGCATACGCATGCGTCGATGACGCTGCTTCGGAGCTATGCCGACGACATGGAGCTCATGACGTGGCTCAACGACCACATCTGGCCGGTCGAGGCGAAGATGATCTCGAACGACATCTACTGGGGCGCGGCGCTCGCGGCCGTCGAGATGCTAAAGAGCGGCACGACGACGTTTGCGGACATGTACGGGCCGTTCATGGAGCGCGTCGCTGATGTCGTGACGGAGTCCGGCATGCGCGGCGTGCTGTCGCGCGGCATCATCGGCGTTGCGCCGGATGGCGAAAAGAAAATCGAAGAAAACATCTCGCTCTATGAGGACTACAATGGCGCGGCGAATGGCCGCATCAAGGTCATGTTCGGCCCGCATGCGCCGTATACGTGTCCGCCCGAGTTCCTCAAGAAGGTCGCGGCGGCGGCGCAGCGTCTCGGTGCGGAAGTCCACATCCACATGAATGAGACGAAGGCCGAGATCGAGCAGATCTCGAAGCAGTACGGCAAGCGCCCGTTCGAGTACGTCGAAGACACGGGTCTCTTCGAAAGCCCGACGCTCGCGGCGCACTGCGTGCATCTTTCGGATGACGAAATCGAGATCATCAAGAAGCATGGCATCCGCGTCGCGCACAATCCGGGCAGCAATATGAAGCTCGCGAGCGGCGTCGCACCGGTGCCGCGTCTGCTCAAAGAAGGCGTGACGGTCGCGCTCGGCACAGATGGCACGTCGTCGAACAACAACCTCGACATGCTGCAGGAAGTCCAGCTCGCGGCTCTTTTGCACAAGGTCAATGAATACGATCCGCTGGCCGTTCCGGCATTTGAAGCGCTCAAGATGGGGACGGAGTACGGCGCGAAAGCCGTCGGCCTCGATGGCATCGGCCGCCTTGAAGCTGGCGCGAAAGCCGACATCGTGCTCGTCAGCATGAAGGGCGCCGCGTGGGTGCCGCGCTTCAACGAGGTCTCGCTGCTCGTCTATTCGGGCAGCGCCGCGGATGTCGATACCGTCATCTGCGACGGCAAGATCCTCATGCAGCATCGCGAGCTCAAGACGCTTGACGAGGAAAAAATCAAGTACGAAGCGCAGAAATGCGCCGAGCGTTTGACGAAGTAAGATAGAGACTGCTGTACTCAGCGCAGTACAGCAGTCTTTTTTCAGAGGTGATACTTTGGCAAGAAAGACAGTTGCCAAAAAAACAACGCGGAAGCGGAACAGCAAGACGTCTGCCCCTGCGAATCCCGACCGCCGCTATGAACTCCTGGGCCTTGCGATTTTCGCCGCGGGCATCATTTCGGCCTGCGGCCTTGCAGGGCTCAATGTCGGATTCGTCGGCATCTATTTCGCGCGGTTCCTGCACTACATGTTCGGCGTCGGGGCGTTCGTCGTCGTGCTGCTGATTCTGCTTGTCGGCTGGCAGTACATGACGAAGCATCACGGCATCCACTATTCGCTGCGATTCTTCGGCATCACGGCGCTCTATGCGCTCGCACTTGCGGCATACCATCATTTCGTGGTGGAACCGGGCGCGGAGATCCTGCCGCAGAGCCTTGCGGGCGGCGGCGGCCTGCTCGGCGGCGGCATCGTGTTCTTCGTGCGGAAATTCTTCGGCGTGACGGGTGGCATCATCGTGATTGGCGCGGGCCTCATCGGCTCCGTGCTGCTCGCGACATCCTGGTCACTCGGCAAGGGCCTGCTCAAGACCGAGGACGCGGCGAAGAAGGGCGCGCAGGTCGCGGGCAAGGCCGTGGCCGCTGGCGCGCAGGTCGCCGGTCACGCGGCCGGACAGGCCGTCGCCATCGGTTATGACAAGGCCGTCGAGGTCGGCGAACGCGCGAGCGAAGGCGTTGCCCGCAAGATTCGCGAGCACCAGAACGCGCATTCGTTCTACAATCAGGAAGATGATGACAGCTTTTCGGAGCTGCCCGTCGCCGAGCAGGCGTCCGCAGAAGCAGTGGCGCCAGCAGACTCGATGGAATCAGCTGTGCCCGTGCAGGGACTGGCAGACGACAAGGTCTCTTGGGAGACGGAGCCAGAGCCAGAGACCGCGCCGCCGCAGTTTTCCATTGATTATGGTGCGCGCAACGACGAGAGTGCAGAAGAACCGCCAGATGATGACGATCAGGCACGCAAAGGCCTCGAAGCGCTGGCGGCGGCCGGTGTCGCCGACGCCGCTGAAGCAGCGGCCGCCATCGGTGCCGCAGCAGGTACTGCAAGCACGGCAAGTGCCGCAAGTGCTGCCGGTGTTGCCGTCAAGGCAGGCGCAGATGGCGTCAATCATCTCGCAAAAGCGCCGGAGTACAGCACCCTGACGCAGCCGGACAGCATGGGCGCGCATTTTGCAAATGAGGACGCGCCTGAGCACCCGCCTGCGCAGCCCGAGACGCCGCCACCGCCGCCGTATGTGCTGCCGAAGGTGACGGAGATCCTCGAGAAGAAGGTCAAGAAGCAGAATACGGCGCTCGAGATGGAGATTCAGGAGAATGCGCAGACACTTTCGCAGACGCTCCATGATTTCCATGTCGATGCGAAAATCATCAACGCGTGCCACGGCCCGGCCGTCACGCGCTACGAGCTCGAGCCTGCGCCGGGCGTCAAGGTCAGCAAGATCACGAATCTCGCCGATGACCTCGCGCTCTCGCTTGCGGCCTTTTCTGTGCGCATCGAGCCGATTCCGGGCAAAGCCGCCATCGGCATCGAGGTGCCGAACAAGGAGCTCGAAGGCGTGCGCCTGCGCGAAGTCCTCGAGAATCCGAAGTTCGAGCAGGCAAAGTCGAAACTGACGTGCGGCCTCGGCATGGACATCGGCGGCCAGCCGATTTTCGCCGATCTCGCGAAGATGCCGCATCTGCTCGTCGCGGGCGCGACGGGCAGCGGCAAGTCTGTCTGCATCAACACGCTGATTACGAGCATCCTGTTCAAGGCGAAGCCCGATGAAGTCAAGTTCATCCTCATCGACCCGAAGATGGTCGAGCTCTCGAACTACAACGGCATTCCGCACCTCATGGTGCCGGTCGTGACAGAGGCGAAGAAAGCGGCTTCCGTGCTGAACTGGGCCGTGCAGGAAATGGAAAAGCGCTACGCGAAATTCGCGGAGCACAACGTGCGCAACATGGGCACGTACAACGAACATTTCCCCGACGCCAAGATGCCGGCCATCGTCATCATCATCGACGAGCTGGCCGACCTCATGATGGTCGCGCCGCACGACGTCGAGGACGCCATCTGCCGCCTCGCGCAGAAAGCCCGCGCGGCGGGCATCCACATGGTGCTCGCGACGCAGCGTCCGTCCGTCGATGTCATCACGGGCATCATCAAGGCGAACATCCCGTCGCGCATCTCGTTCGCGGTTTCGAGCCAGATTGATTCGCGCACGATTCTCGATGCGAGCGGAGCAGAAAAGCTCTTGGGCAAAGGCGACATGCTGTTCTATCCTGTTGGCGCCGCGAAGCCCCGCCGCGTGCAGGGTGCGTTCATCAGCGACGAAGAAGTCGAGCACCTCTTGGATTTCATCCGTGCGCAGGGACAGGCCGCCGAGCCCGACGAAGAAATCGTCGCCTTCACAGAAAAAGCCATGGAGGAAGAAGAGGACAGCGGCAAGAAAGGCAAGCGCAGCAAGCCGAAAATCGACGAGCTGCTTGACGAAGCCGTGGATAGCGTGCTCGCAACGGGCATCGCCTCGTCGAGTGGCATCCAGCGCCGCTTTTCGATTGGCTACGCGCGCGCCGCGCGCCTCATCGACACGATGTGCGACCTCGGCATCGTCGGCCCCGCGCATGGCAGCAAGCCGCGCAAAATCCTCATGAACGCCGAGCAGGCACGTTCGGCCGTCGAGGCTGCACGCGCGGAAGCGTGAGTTAACAGATTCTGAAGTATTTCTCGTGAAAACTTTATATAGCGCTTGCAAGTTGTGTGAAATTGCGATACAATGACCCTAAAGCAAGATTCAAATCTGTGAGTTTGAATGAAAGAAGGGCATGAGCATGGCGGAAGTGCAACAGGATATGCAGTTTCATCAGCTCGTGCAGCAGGCGCTCCGCGCCATCGACCAGCAGGAAGCGCAGATGCATGGCAGTGTCCCGGCGCGCATGACGGGCGAAGTCTCTCCCGTCAAAGCGCTCGTCGATGCTGTGCTCTCTGAGGCGGCGGACGAAGGCGCAAGCGACATCCATGTGGAACCGCAGGCTTCCAGCGTGCGCATCCGCGTCCGCATCGACGGACTGCTCCAAAGACGGCATGAACTCCCCAAACGGGTTTATGCCGTCTTTTTGTCGTGCATCAAAGTCCTCGCGAAGATGGATGTCAGCAAGACGCGCGAGCCGCAGGACGGCCGGTTCACGTTCGCCCGCAAGGGGGACGCGGGCGACATCGATGTGCGCGCGGCGACGATGCCGTCGATTCATGGCGAGGCGATTGTCCTGCGGCTGCTGCCGCGCGACGGCCATGTCTGGCAGCTCGGAGCGCTCGGCTTTTCGGAGAAGGACGAGGCGCGCATCCGTGCCCTGCTCGCGCATCCTTCTGGGATCACGGCGTGGGTTGGCCCGATGGGCGCCGGCAAGACGACGACGCTCTATGCCGGCCTTTCGGAGCTCAACCGCGAAGAGACGAGCATCGTCACACTCGATGACCCCGTGGAGTACCTCCTGCCGGACGTCCTGCAGATTCCCGTGCGCGAGGAAGCGGGCATGACATTTGCGGAAACGTTCCGCCATGTCCTGCGTCTCGATGCCGAAATCTTTGCGGTCGGCGAGATGCGCGATGAGGCGACGGCGGAGGTGGCGCTCCGCGCGGCACTGACGGGCCATCGCGTCCTGACAACGCTGCACGCTGACGATGCGTGTCTCGCGGTGCTGCGCCTGCTCGAGATGCATCTGCCGCCATATCTCTTGGCGGCGACGCTGCGCGGCGTCATCGCACAGCGCCTCGTGCGCCGCATCTGCCCGGACTGTCGCGAATCGTACGCCGCCGATGCAGAGGAAGCGGAAGCGCTCGGCGTTCCCGTCGGGACGACGCTCTATCGTGGGCGCGGCTGTCCTGCCTGCCACGGGACGGGCTACCGCGGCCGCATGGTGCTTGCGGAAGTGCTCGTGCTGACGGAGACGATGCGCGCGGAAATCGTGCGCGGCGTGGAAATCGAAGAGCTCCGGAAACTCGCAAAAGAAGCAGGGTTCCGGACGATGCGCGAGGACGGCCGCGAAAAAGTGCTCGCGGGCGGGACGACATGGGAGGAAGTGAGGCGGATGCTCGGTGGAACATGAAGCGATGACGGTCGAGGCGTTGCTCGGCCTCCTGGTCGAGCTCGAGGGCTCGGATCTGCATCTGACGCCCGATGCGCCAGCATTTCTGCGGAAAGATGGCGAGCTTGTGCCCGTCGGCTGGCTGCCTGCCGTGTCGCTCGGTGCATGGCTTGGCGGACAGGCAGGATTGCTGCGCCGCCTCCAGAAAGCGAAGGAAGATGTGGATTTCTCTCTTTCGTTTGCAGGGCGGCGTCTGCGCGGTCATGCGTACATGGCGGGCGGCAGGGAGGCGCTGGCGTTCCGCCTGCTGCCCGAGCATATCCCGACGCTCGAAGAAATCGGAGCGCCAGAAGGGCTGGCAAAGCTGTCGAAATCATGCCACGGATTGCTCTTGCTCTGCGGCAGAACGGGCTCTGGCAAATCGACAACATTGGCCGCGCTGCTTCTCGCGATGGCAAGAAAGCGCCATCTGCACTGCATCTCGCTCGAAGACCCTGTGGAATTTCTGTATCACGAAGACGGCAGCATCTTTCATCAGCGCGAGTTTGGACGGGATTTCACGGCTTTTGACGTGGCGGTGCGCAGTGCGTTGCGCGAAGATCCGGATGTCCTGCTGATTTCCGAGCTCCGCGACCGCGAGACGATTCGTGCGGCGCTCGCAGCAGCCGAGGCGGGGACGCTCGTGCTCTCGACGATTCATGCGCGGACGGCGGCGGAGGCGCCGCAACGGCTGGCGGATTTCTTTCCGGCCGAGGAACAGGGCTCCGTACGGGCGGCGCTGGCGGCCTCGCTGACGGCCATTGCTTCGGAGCGCCTCGTCCGCGTGCAGGAGGGGCGGCGGGCTGTCTACGAACTGCTGCTTCGGACGCCGGCCATCTGCCACATGATCCGCACGGCGGAAGACCAGCAGATTGCGTCTGCCATGCTTTCTGGCGCGCGCCTTGGCATGACAACGTTTTCGCAGGAGGGGCAGCGCCTGCTGCAAGCGGGCGTGCTGACGCAGGCAGGCGTGCAGGAACTCATGGGGGAGTGACGTATGGCGGTCTTTTCGTATCGGGCGCGGCAGATGGACGGGACGCTGGCCGTCGGCGAACTCGTCGCCGAGAGCGAGGCGCAGGCCGTGCGCGAGATGCGCGCCCGAGGGCTGTTCGTGTCGCGCCTGCAAAAGAAGCGGGAGCGACGATGGCGGTGGCCTGTTCTGCTCCAACGGCCGTTTTCGCGCGCACAGGCAGGCCCGTTCTTCCGCCAGCTCGCCGTGCTGCTCTCGGCGGGCATGTCGCTTCACGAGAGCCTCGGGGCGCTTGCGGGGGAAGAAGAGGGACGCAGGCAGGCGTTCCTGCGCGGCCTTCAGCAGAGGATTGCCGAAGGCCAGCCGTTCTCGAAAGCCTTGCAACATCATGAAGATGTCTTTTCTCCCGTGGCTGTCGGCATGGTGGCTGTCGGCGAGCAGGCGGGACGTCTGCCAGAGATGGTGGCAGAGCTGGCCGGCTGGATGGAAGAGGAGCATCGGGCACGGGAAAAACTCAAGACCGTGCTGGCGTATCCGATGATCCTCTTCGCGGAAACCGTGGCGATTGCGGTGTTCCTGATCGGTTTTGTGCTGCCGGCGTTCTCTGACCTCTTTTTGAGCATGCAGACGGAACTTCCGTGGCCGACGCAGTTCCTGCTCGATCTTGGGTATCTGGCGCGCGAGGATGCAGCCGGGCTTGTGGCGGTGGTGCTCTTCCTTTTGGCGGGAGGCCGCCTCCTCGTGCGGCAGCCATGGGTGCGCGAGCACATGGATCGCTGGCAGCTTTGCGGCCCGCTCTTTGGCAGGCTCCGGCGCGAAGTGGTCTGGATGAAGACGTATCGGGCGCTCTCAGTGCTGGCCGCGTGCGGCATCCCGCTCGACGAGGCGGTGAAAGCGGCGTCATCGGTTGTGGACAACCGTGCGATTGAGCGCGTGCTCAACCATGCAGCACAAGGCATCCAGAGCGGCTTTGCGCTCTCGGAGCTTCTGGCAGGCGAGCCGTCGCTCCCGCATGTCCTGCGGGAATTCTTGCGGACGGGCGAGCTCGCAGGCTGCCTGCCGATGATGCTCGGGCGCGGCGCGGACTATGCGGCGCAGGCGGCAGAAAATCATGCGGCGCGCCTGCAGGCGATGGCAGAACCTGCGGCCTACATTGTGATTTTTGCGCTCGTCGGCGGCTGCGTCGCGGCCGTGGCGCTGCCGTGGATGGATATGATGACGATGTTTGTATGAAAGGGGCGGAATTCCATGAAAGATGATGAAAGAGGTTTTTCTCTGATCGAGATTCTTTTGGCGGTTACCATCATCGGCCTTGTCGCGGCGGCTGCTGTGCCGAAAGCGGCGCATGTGCTCGCGGTCAGCCGCACGCAGCGCGTCGTCTCCGACCTGCAGACGCTCGATGCGGCTGTCATCATGTACGAGACGGAGCATGGAAAGCAGCCGGAGGGGACGGACATCTCTGCCCTTTCGGATTACGTCCGGAATGTGGACAAGGTCAAGCCGCCGACGGGCAGCACGGTCATCGTCGGAGCGAGTGAGGAAGAGGTCAAAGCGACGGCCTATGCGCTGACGAAGAAGGAAAAGGAGGGCGTGCGCGCAACGCTCGATGCGCATACGGCGGAAGATTTCATGGCGGGAGGCACGAAATGATGCGCGAGGCGTTCCTGCTTGCGGGATTTCTCGTGTTCTGCCTGCTCCTCCTGCGCCTTTCCATCGAGGATGTCCGCACGGGATTTCTTCATGACCGGTGGGTGCTGCCGCTGGCGGCGATCGGGCTTGTCATGACGCTTCTCGGTTCGAGAACGCTGCTTTCGGCACTCGCCGGCGCCCTGCTGGGGGGCGGACTGCTTTTCGCCGTCCGCGTGCTGAGCCGGGGCGGCATTGGCGGCGGGGATGTGAAGCTCGCGGCAGCGCTCGGCCTCTGGACGGGGCATGCCGGCATCCTGCCCGCACTCTTCATCGCGTTCCTGCTCGGGAGCCTCTGGGGCGTCGTTCTTCTCCTGCGTGGATACGGCAGAAGGGAGAAGCTCCCGTTCGGCCCATGCCTTGCCATCGGCGGCGTTGTCGGTGTCTGTTTCGGGGACGAAATCTGTGCGGCCTATGAGGCGTTCTTTTGAAGCGGTCCTTGCGGCGCGGGGATGGCAGCCGAGGCTTTGCGCTGACGTATGTGCTGTTGCTCGTCCTGGCTGCTGGCATTGCAGCGGCTGTCCTTGTGCCGCGCTGCGCGAGCTGGTATCATGCAGCGCTCGTGCGGTATGAGGCGGACTGCCTTGTGAGCGATCTCCGCCTATTGCAGCAGCTGTCACGCACGGCCGCCGTCTATCCCATCGAGACGTCATCCGATCTGAGCCTTGCGCGGGCGACGCCGCGCCTGGTCTTTGAAAATGACAAAGATGCTTACTATATTCTCCGGCTGGGCAAATCACCATCGGGGGCTCCGCAGCGGCAGAGATTCCTCTATCATCATCATTCGCCGGACATCATCATCTCGGCGGATCGAAAAGAGATTGCTTTTGATCGGAACGGTGGCACGAACAGCAGTTATACGACCATCGAGGTCAGTTATGATGGAGAATATGCGAGGCGGAAGCTCGTCATCATCGACAGTGTCGGGCGGATCCGCGTGGAGGATGTTCATGGAAGATGAAGAGGGTTCCTTCTTCCTTTCTGCGGCCATTCTCGGCATCGTGCTCGTCGCGATGACAGCGCTCTTCGCTTTGCCGCAGCATGCCATAGAGCTTCGGAGGATGGACAGCTGCCGCATGACGGCCATCTTTCTCGCTGAGGAAGAGATTGCGGAGATGGAGCTGCGCGCCGCAGACGGCAGCCTGGCGGCGGGGACGTATGGATGGCTCGGGCCATCGGAGGACCTCGAGGAGCGGCAGACAACGTATGAAATCGTCGGGACGGCGCGGGAAGACGGGGAACGCGGCTCTCTGCTCGTCGTGCATCTTGCATGGCAGGAGGGCGGGAAAACGCAGGAACTCCGGCTGGAAAGGTGGGTGGCACGCCATGATACGCAGTGATGCGCAGAGAGGTTATGTGACAGGCGTCTCGCTTTCGCTCATGACGCTGACCCTCGTGGCCGTGGGCTTCACATTTCTTTCCTTTATGAAAATCGTGTTCTTGGAACGGGCAGATTTCGAGCTGCAGCAGGAAATCGATTTTTCGATGCGTTCCATGGAGGCGGATGCGCTGGAATCGGCAACGTATGATATCCATACAGATGGCACGAATCAGCAGCTGGCTTTCCAGAAGAAGCGTCCAGAACCGAACAGCACGGAGGCGGAGCGCAAACGCTTGGATGCGAGCGGCATGACGTATGCGACGCGGCAGGAGGGCGGCCTCGTGAAATTCTGCCGGCTCGGAGGGACGCAGGGACGTGGCGGTTTTCAGCCGCTGACGGGCCAGAGCATGTTCGGTGATGTGACAATCCAGCTGTTCCATGCGGAGGCACTGTCCTCGGGCGGCGTCCATGTCGTACTCGAAGGGCGGTCGCGGCGGACGGGGCATACGTATCGTCAGACGGCCGTCTATCCTTTGGAGCGGAAACCATGAGGCGGCTCGGCGAGAAGGGCATGGCCTCCGTCTTCGGCCTCGTGATGCTCGGCGTGATGGTGCTCGCGGCGATGGGCGTTTTTGCAGTCGAGCGCAACGAGGCATACGCGACGCGGCGCTATGAAGACGAGGTGCGCCTGCGCCTTGCGGCGCGAAGCGAGGTGGAGCGCACGGCCCTGCGGTTCGAACAGGGCGGCGACAAGACGGATGTCACGGAGGCGTCGCTTGGCGGCAAGAAAGAGGAATTTCCGCCCGAAACGCGGCCGGATGGCATCACGTATCAGACGCGGGCGTATTTTGAAAAAGGGGAGCTCATGGTGTCGGCGACGACGTGGATGGCGTCAGACGAGCCGCGGCTTCCGTCGATGAAGAGCTATGTGCGTGCGCGGGCGCATCTCGCGCGGTCGCAGGAAGGGGCGTACTATGTCTGGCTGGGATGGGTTCCGTGAGAAATGGCGCCGCCATGTGACGCGCGTCGTCGGCGTGGCACTCCGCGACGGCATGCTCCATGTCGTGGGGTTCGATCGGCAGGATGGGGCCTTCATGGCCTCTTTTTTCTGCCATGTGATGCTGCAGGCGCCCGAGGCGGAGCTCTTGCAAGATGTTGCGGAAAAGACGGCCTGTCTGCTCGCGCAGAAGGGCTGGGAGGGAGAGCGCGTCGTCTTCGCGCTGCCAGAGGGCATGGCGAAGGTCTTTCAGGCGACATTCCCGCCCAATGTCGCGGCGGAAGAGCTCCAAGAAATGGCACATTATGAAGTGGAGCTGCGCGGCCTGTTTCCCGATGGGGCGTTCCGTACCGCCTGCGTGCCGTCCAGCGACGGCATGCAGATGGTCGCAGCCGTTGCGGAATCGAAGCTTGCGGCAGTGCGCGCAGCCTTTCAAGCCGCCGATGTCGAGCTCTGGGGCATCGCAGTGATGCCGAAAAACTTCTGCCTGCTCTGCGAGTGCGATGCGCTTTCGTGGGGAGAGGATTCCCTTCGAATTGCGCCGCAGCTGCTCGGCGAGGACGGAACGTTTCACGGCTGGGACGAAGGCGCGTCGGCGGCGATTTATGGCGCGGCAATCATGGTGCAGGCCGTTCGTTCGCCGGGGCTTGTGTTTCCGTTCGGCGCCGTCCAGCTTTCGGGATGGGCCTGCGGACGGATTGCGCTTGCCGCATGTGCCGTGGTGTTTGCCGTGCTCGCGGCGCTGACGTCGTGGGATGCGTATGCATATGTTTCAGCGCAGAAAGACCTGAGGCAGGCGCGCTCGGATCTTGCGATGCTTTACGGCGACACGCAGCATATGGAGGAGGAGCGCGAGGAAAAGGCCTGGGTCGAGCAGCGTGACACGGCTTTGCGGACGCTGACAAAGGAAGCGGGGCCGGCACCTGCCGTGCTCTCTCATCTCGGGCGGCTGTCCGTCGATGGCATCTGCCTCGACAGGCTCGAACTCTCGGCGGGCAAGCCGCTCGTGCTCGAAGGAGACGCCGTATCTTTTGATGCGCTGTCAGAATACCTGCAGGGGCTCAGCCAGGATGCTTCGTTCTTCCCGAATGGGCCGCAGCTCCGCGATTCCTCGCGTGTAAAGAGCGGTGGAGATGGCGAAACGATTCATTTCTCTTTGGAGCTCGAGCTCATGGAAAAAGGGGAGACGTAAGTGAGGCAGATGTTTTCGCGCGCTCTGCGGCGCGTGCAGGCGATGACGGAGCGCGACAAGCTCGGGCTGGCGCTGCTCGTCCTGCTCTGGCTCGTGGCGGGCTGGTGGTTCTTCTTCCATGTGCCGATGCGCGCGGCGGTCGAGGTGATGCAGGAGGAGAGTGCAGAGGCGCATGCGCAGCTCGTCGATGTCGAGAACTACCGCCAGCAGGGGCAGAGCATCGCGGCGGCGGAAAAGGCGCAAAAGGAGCGCCATGGATTTCTCATGAAGGCACTGCCATCGGAACTCGGGCAGGGCGCGTTCATCGGCGGGCTCGAACGGCTGGCGATGTCAAAGCATCTGCTGCTCGCCGGCGTCCAGCCCGGAGCCGCCATCGCGCGGCCGGACGGCTTGCAGGAGCTTCCCGTGACGGTGAAAGTCATGGGCGATTACTTCTCACTGCTCGATTTTCTGGGGGCCATATCGTCGGGGCAGGCGGACGGCCGCTTCGTCATCGTGCGCGGCATGGCGGTCGAGGCGGGCAAGGACGGCGGCCCGCTTTCCGCCACGCTCTCGCTTTCCATCTTCGCGCAGGGGAAGGGCTGATGCTTGATTTCTTTTCTCGTCTGCATTACACTATGGGTATCTGTTATTTTGTAAAGGAATCAACGAATCAACCATGATGAGGTGGCATTTATGAGCAGTTTGCGTTTTCTGACGGCCGGAGAGTCCCACGGCCCGCGCCTGACGGCGATTCTCGAGGGTCTGCCTGCCGGGCTCGCGCTCGACGTTTCCCGCATCGACCGCGACCTCGCGCGGCGTCAGCAGGGCTATGGCCGCGGCGGCCGCATGAAGATCGAGAAGGACCATGTCGAGGTGCTGTCGGGCGTGCGCTTTGGCGAGACGCTCGGCGGGCCAATTACGCTCTCGGTCGAGAACCGCGACTTCCAGAACTGGACGGATCGCATGGCACCGTTTGGCGAGCCTGCGGGCGAGCCCGTCACGGCGGCGCGGCCCGGCCATGCCGACCTCACGGGGTACAAGAAATACGCGCGCAAAGACATCCGTGACATCCTCGAGCGTTCGAGCGCGCGAGAGACGACGATGCGCGTGGCCGTCGGCGGCGTCTGCAAGGAATTCCTGCGCGCGCTCGGCGTCAGCGTCGTCTCGCATGTCACGAAAATCGGCGGCGTCGCGATTGACCCGTCAAAAGTGGATGCGGCGAAAATCCTCGGCACGGATGCACCGCTCAATCCCGATGGGCTCAACTGCTACGATGCGGAAGCCGAAGAGCGCATGAAGGCGCGCATCCGCGAGGCGATGGCGGCAGGCGACACGCTCGGCGGCACGTTCGAGGTCATCGCGCGCGGCCTGCCGCTCGGCCTCGGCTCGCACATCCAGTGGGACCGCCGCCTCGATGCGCGGCTTGCAGGCGCGATGATGTCGATTCAGGCCATCAAGGGCGTCGAGATCGGCGCAGGTTTCGAGTACGCAGAAAAGCCCGGCAGTGCGATGCACGACGAGATGTACATCGAGGGCACGCATGTCTATCGCAAGACGAACAACGCGGGCGGCCTCGAAGGCGGCATGACGAATGGCGAGCCCGTCATCGTGCGCGCCGTCATGAAGCCGATTCCGACGCTGATGCAGCCGCTTCATTCCGTCGATGTCGCGAAGAAGGAGCCCGTGCTCGCCTGCAAGGAGCGCAGTGATGCCTGCGCCGTCTCGGCAGCGTCCGTCGTCGGCGAGGCGATGGTCGCGTTCGTGCTCGCACAGGCCGTCGTCGAGAAGTTCGGCGGCGACGCGATGACGGATGTCAAGGAGGCCATCGCCGCCTATGACGAGCGCGTGGAAAAGGATTGGTGATTCGATGAAGAACATCGTCCTGATTGGCTTCATGGGCACGGGCAAGACGAGCACGGGCAAGACGCTCGCAGCGCGGCTCGGCTTTTCGTTCCTCGACCTCGATGAAGCCATCGAGCAGGAAGCGGGCATGAAGATTCCCGCCATTTTCGAGCAGTTTGGCGAAGAAGGCTTCCGTGCACGCGAACGCGAGGCCGTGAAGCGTGCGGCCGAGCGGCGCAATACCGTCATCTCGACGGGCGGCGGCACGGTGAAGAGCGCGGAAAATATGGAACACCTGCGCGCGCATGGCGTCATCGTCTGCCTGACGGCCGATGTCGATACAATCCTCGCGCGGACGTCGATGCGCGGCCAGCGGCCCGTGCTCGACGGGCAGGACACGGGCGACCGCCGCGCGGCCATCGAGCAGCTGCTCGCCGAGCGCGCGGGCCTCTATGCAGGCGCCGACTACACGGTCGATACGAGCGAATGGTCGCCGCTCCAGGTCGTCGATGACATCGTGAAATACCTGCGGGGGAGAGGGGCACTGCATGAATAACGTAGATAATGAAGGAAAACGAATTGTCCGCGTCGAGCTCGGCAAGGACAGCTACGACATCATCATCGGGCGCGGGCTCGGTGCGGCACTCGCGGACTTCGTGCGCTCGAAAAAGTATTCGAAAAAAGCGCTCGTCGTGACGGACAGCAACGTCGGGCCGCTCTATGCAGACGCCGTTTGCGGGCGGCTCCGCGAGGCGGGGCTCGAGCCCATCGTCCATACATTCCCCGCAGGCGAGAGCTCGAAGACGATGGCGGTGGCAGAAGAGATCTACACGCGCATCATCGAGCACGGCCTCGACCGCAAGTCGCCGGTTTTCGCGCTCGGCGGCGGCGTTGTTGGCGACCTCGCGGGCTTCGTCGCGAGCACGTACATGCGCGGCGTGCCATTCGTGCAGCTGCCGACGAGCCTTCTTGCGCAAGTCGATTCGAGCGTCGGCGGCAAGGTCGCCGTCGATCATCCGCTCGGCAAGAACCTCATCGGCTGCTTCTACCAGCCCGACGCCGTCTTCATCGACCTCGACCTCATGGAGACGCTGCCGAAGCGCGAGATTGCGACGGGCCTCGGCGAAATCGTGAAATACGGCATCATCTATGACGAAAACTTTTTTGCCTTTCTCGAAGAGCATCCCGATGACGTGCTCGCGCTCGCGCCTGACGCCACCGTCCACATGATTGCGCGTTCGTGCGAAATCAAGGCGGCCGTCGTCAGCGAGGACGAGAAAGAAGCAGGCCTCAGGCGCATCCTGAATTTCGGCCATACGATGGCGCATGCCATCGAGCAGGAGACAGGCTATGTGCGCTACAACCACGGCGAGGCCGTCGCCATCGGCATGTGCGGCGCGATGGACATCAGCCGCCGCCTTCATCTCGTGGACGAAGCGACGGTTACGCGCGCCCAGAACCTCATCGAGCGCCTCGGCCTGCCGACAAAAGCAGAGGGCTGCACGGTCGATGCGATGTACGCCGGCATCTTCCACGACAAGAAGACCGTCAACGGCAAAGTCAACTGGGTGCTCGCCGACCGCATCGGCCATACCATTGTGAAAAACGACGTGCCGGAGGACGTCGTGCGCGCCGCTATGGCGGGGATATTGGCAGATTGATACATCCAAAAGCATAAACGATCTGCCTGATCGAAAGAAGCGGAACTGCGTTTTGAAGCAGCTTCGCTTCTTATCTTTTTCTCATACTATCTACCCAAACTGGGCAACTGCGGGTCTTTTCAAATTTTCAATCATCCTTGTAAATGGTATCAAAATATAGTATCATGAAACCATGAACAAGAAGCATTTGAAAACATGGGACAAACTGTGGCACGACCCTGTTTTGTCAGGGCTTGTCTGGTCTGACATCGAATCAATGCTGATGGCAATCGGTGCGGAAATCAGTGAGGGCAACGGTTCTCGCGTACGCATCAAACTGAATGGTGTGCGAGCGGTGTTCCATCGTCCCCATCCTGAAAACACGACGGACAAAGGAGCCGTCAGATCCATGCGCAGATTCTTACAGTCGGCAGGCACCACGAAGGAGGTTTTGGAAAAATGCTGAAATACAAGGGGTATATCGGCGTCGTAGAATACGATGACGAGGCAAAAATCTTCCACGGTGATGTCATCAACACGCGGGATGTCATCACCTTTGAAGGAGAGTCTGCTGCGGAACTGGAGCAGGCGTTCCGTGATTCGATCGATGATTATCTGGAATGGTGCGAGGAAGACGGCGTCAAGCCAGAAAAGCCATACTCTGGAACGTTTACTGTCCGCATCTCGCCGGAACTGCATAGCCGCGTGGCGGTAGCTGCGAAAAAGGAACATATCTCTATCAACAAGCTAGTAGAGAATGCCCTGGTGAAAGAGACTGCCTTGGTTGGATGATTCCTGCAAGAACGACAACGACATGCAGGATTGCAGAACTTTTCCTTGCGTGCGCCTTCCTTTTATGATATACTTTCGAAGTACTGGGCGGTCCTCTGGACGGAAATGAGATGATAGCTTCCGCCACGAACGCCAGCAGCAAGGAGGAAACGAAATGAATATCATCGAGGCTTTGGAAAAAGAGCAGCTCAAGAGCGACATCCCGGCATTCGCACCTGGTGACACGGTCCGCGTTCATGCGAAGATCGTCGAGGGTACGCGCGAGCGTATCCAGATGTTCGAAGGTGTCGTCATCGCTCGTCAGGGCAAGGGCGTCCGCGAGACGTTCACGGTTCGCCGCATCTCTTACGGCGTCGGCGTTGAGCGTACGTTCCCGGTGCATTCCCCGCGCATCGACAAGATTGATGTCCTGCGCAAGGGCATCGTGCGCCGTGCGAAGCTCTACTATCTCCGCAATCTTACGGGCAAGGCTGCTCGCATTCGCGAGAAACGCTGAAATCCAGCCGGGGGCTGCCATGTGCAGCCCCTTTTTCTTGTAAAAATTTCTGGAGGGATTTTTTTGAAGAAACTCGTTGTCGCCATCGACGGGCCGGCAGGTGCCGGAAAGAGCACGGTCGCGAAGCTCGCGGCGAAAGAGCTCGGCTATACGTATATCGACACGGGCGCGATGTACCGCGCCGTCGCATGGAAGACGCTGCAGCGGAAAGCGGACGTCACGGATGCGCTGATCTTGGGGGTTGTCAAGGATATTGACGTGCGCCTCGCATACAAGGACGGCGTCACGCAGGTCTTCGTCGACGGGCAGGAAATCACGGGTGAAATCCGTACGCCGGAGGTCAGCCACATCGTCTCGCAGGTCGCCGCGCTCGGCCCCGTGCGCGAGAAGATGGTCGATCTCCAGCGCCAGATGGCGACGGAAGGTGGCGTGCTCATGGACGGCCGCGACATCGCGACGCATGTGCTGCCGAACGCCGACGTCAAGATTTTCCTGACGGCCTCCATCGAGGAACGCGCCCAGCGCCGCTGGAAGGAAATGAAGGAAAAAGGCTATGACATGAGCCTCGAGGAGCTCCAGAAAGACATCGCGGCACGCGACAAGGCCGACAGCGAGCGCGAAATCTCGCCGCTCGTGCAGGCGGACGACGCGACGCTCCTCGATACGACGGGCCTTTCGATTGACGAGGTCGTCGCGCGCATCCTCGCGATGTGCAGCGAAGCGGGCAGGTGATCTGATGCTTTACGCATTCCTCAAAGTCTTCTTCCAGACGCTGTTCCGCATCGTGTTCCGCACGCGCGTGCGCGGCACGGAGCATCTGCCGAAGGAGGGCGCTGTCATCCTCGCGGCGAACCACATGAGCAACTGGGATCCGCCGCTTCTCGCGTGCTTCATGCCGCGCATCGTCTCGTACATGGCGAAAGAGGAGCTCTTCGAGCATCCGGTTTTCGGCACGGCCATCCGCATCTGCCATGCGTTCCCCGTGAAGCGCGGCGCGGCAGACCGCGCGGCCATCAAGACGGCTGTGCAGGTGCTGAAGGGCGGCCACTGCCTCGGGCTCTTTCCCGAAGGCACGCGCAGCCGCACGGGCAAGATGCGCAAAGCCGAGGCCGGCGTCGGCCTGATTGCGGCCATGACGGGCGCACCCGTCGTGCCGGCGGCCATCCTCGGCACGGACAAGATTTTCGCGAATGGCGGATTCCTGCCGAAGCTCACGATCCTTGTCGGCGAGCCGATGCATTTCACGGGCGACCGCAAGGACAAGGCGCAGCTCGAAGCGTTTTCGCAGTCGATTCTCGACGAGATTGCGCGCATGAAGCAGACGGTCTGAGAGGCGCCTGCAAGAAAAATTTTTAGAAATGGACGCCGAAGCCCTATACATTCTGCCGCGAAAATGATATACTAGCACTTAGATTGCTTGACCGGTTCAAGAAATCGAGCCTTTCAGGCATGAAATCACATAGGTGGTAGATAGTTTGGAAGTCCTTTTGGCAGACTACCTGGGGTTCTGTTATGGCGTCAAGCGCGCCATCAAGATCGCCCGGGAAAATGCTTCTCCAGATGGCAGTTCCTGTACGCTCGGCCCCATCATCCACAATCCGCAGATGGTGGAGCGTCTCAAAACCGAGGGCGTCGGAACGGTCGACCATCTGGACGACCTGCCGCAAGGCAGGATCATTATCCGCTCGCATGGCGTCGGCCCCGACACCTATGACGAAGCGGAAAGACGCGGGCTCGAGCTCGTCGATGCGACCTGCCCCCATGTCAAGAAAGCGCAGCTTTCGGCCAATGAACTGGCAGACGAAGGGTATCACGTCGTCATCATCGGCGAGAAGCGCCATCCGGAAGTCCAGAGCATTGGCGAATGGGCGGGCGGTGACGCCGACATCGTCGAGACCGAGGAGGAAGCGGAGAAGCTGGGGAGTTTCCCACGGCTCGGCATCGTCTCGCAGACGACGTTCTCCGGCGAACGGTTCAAATCCATCGTCAGCGTGCTCCTCGAGAAATCCCGTGACGTGCGGATCCTCCGCACGATCTGCACGGCGACCGACCAGCGGCAGAAAGCCGCGCAGGAGCTCGCCGAAAACGTCGATGTCATGCTTGTCATCGGCGGCAAGAACAGCGCGAACACGACGCGCCTCGCACAGCTCTGTGCGAAAATCTGCCCGACCCATCACATCGAGACAGCCGACGAGCTGCAGGCCGGGTGGTTCCAAAACATTGAAAAAATTGGTATTACAGCTGGTGCTTCTACACCGGACTGGATTATCAAGGAGGTATATATAAAGTGTCAGAGGATATGAAAACCCTTTTAGAGGAAGAAGAGAAGAACAGCCCGGAGATCCGGGAGCATGAGGTCGTAAAAGGCAAGGTCGTGCTCGTCAACAAGAGCGAGGCCTTCATCGATATCGGCTACAAGCAGGAAATCCCTGTTCCGAAAAAAGAGCTGGCTTATCCGGAGCCTGATTCCGCAGAGGACGTTGTGAGCGTCGGCGATGAAATCGACGTCTACATCGTTTCCCTCGGCGGCGAGAATGGCGGCCTCCTTTCCAAAGTCAAGGCAGATCGCATGGCTGCATGGAAGGATATGGAAGGCATCCAGGAGCGCGGCGAGACGGTCGAGGCAAAGGTCCAGCAGGTCGTCAAGGGCGGCCTCGTGGCTTCCGTCAACGGCCTCCGCGGCTTCATTCCGGCTTCCCAGATGGAGCTTCACTTCGTGAAGGATCTCTCCGTCTATGTCGGCCAGACGGTCGAAGCACTGCCGATCGAGATTGACGTGCGCAAGCAGCGCCTCGTCCTCTCGCGCCGCCAGCTCCTCGAGGCTGAGCGCGAGAAGCGTCAGGCAGAAATCTTCGAGACGCTCGAAGCTGGCCAGACGGTCAAGGGCGTTGTCAAGCGCCTCGTGGACTATGGTGCCTTCATCGACATCGGCGGCGTGGACGGCCTCGCTCACATCTCCGATCTCGCATGGCACCGCGTCAACAAGCCGAGCGATGTGCTCCAGGTCGGCCAGGAGCTCGACGTCTATGTCAAGAACGTCGACAAGGAAGCAAAGCGCATCTCGCTGTCCGTCAAGGACACGATGCGTGATCCGTGGCTCGACAAGGCGGAGAAGTACGCCGAGGGCGACCACATCGAAGGCAAGGTCATCAAGCTGACGGACTTCGGTGCATTTATGGAAATCGAGCCGGGCTTCGACGGCCTCATCCCGATGGGCGAGCTCGCTGACCACCGCATCGAGCGTGCAGACGAAGCTGTCCACACGGGCGACATCGTCAAGGTCAAGATTCTCCGCATTGACATGAAGCGCAAACGCATTTCGCTCTCCATCACGAAGGCGAAGCGCGACGGCGACCAGGCCATCTACAAGAACTATCTCAAGGAGCAGGCTGCCGAGAACGGTGACGCTCAGGAGTAATCCTCACAGGAAAAGAAAAGATTCGAGGAGTGATGATTTCATCACTCCTTTTTCTTTGCGGTATATGATATGATAAAGAGACAGGAGGCAGAGAGCAGGAATGGAAAAACATCGATATGCAGGCACGATCCTGCGCGTCCCCGAGGGCACGCTCGCTGACGAGCTCGGCCTCATCGCAGGCGACAAGATTCTCGAAATCAACGGCATGGCGCTTCGCGACATCATCGATCTGAGCTTCGCATTTGCCGACGAGGAAATCGACATGCTTGTCGAGCATGCGGACGGTGAGCAGGAGATGATCTCGTTCGACAAGGATTACGACGAGGAGCTCGGTGCCGAGTTCACGTCGGCCGTTTTCGACGGCATCCGCCGCTGCGCGAACAACTGCTATTTCTGCTTTGTCAACATGGGCGCGCCCGATGCGCGCGAGAGCCTCGCCATCAAGGACGACGACTACCGCCTATCGTTCCTCTATGGCAATTTCGTGACGCTGACGAATATGGCCGAGGCTGATTTCCACCGCATCGAGCAGTTCCATCTGTCGCCGCTCTATGTCTCCGTGCAGTGCATGAATCCTGAGCTCCGCGCCAAGATGCTGCGCTGCAAGCGCGCATCTGAAATCGCGAAGCAGCTCGACCGCCTCGAGGCGGCGGGCGCCGACTACCACACGCAGGTCGTGCTCTGCGCAGGGCTCAACGACGGAAAGGAGCTCGCGCGTACGATTCGCGAAATTACCGCGCGGCGGCCGCATGCGCTCTCGCTCGCCGTCGTGCCAGTCGGCATCACGAAGTACCGCACGGATCCGTATCCCTTGCAGCAATTCGACGCCGCAGGCGCGGCCGCCGTCATCGACGAAGCGGAGCGCTGGCAGAAGAAGCTGCGCGAAGAGACGGGGCGCACGTTCCTGTATCTTGGCGACGAGTTCTATTTCCTCGCAGGGCGCGAAGTGCCGCCGGCGGAATGGTACGACGGCTTCCCGCAGCTCGACAACGGCATCGGCCTCACGAGGAGCTTCCTCAAAGACTGGGAAGAAACAGCGGCAGGGGGAGAAACGTCTGCTGCGGACGCGCCGGTGTATCTCGATGTCGTGACCGGCACGTCGGTCGCGCCAATTTTCGAGCGGCTGGCGCGCATGGCCGAGGCGGAGACACCAGGCCTTCATGTGCGCATCGTGCCGGTCGAGAATGATTTCTTCGGCACGACGGTCAATGTTTCAGGACTCTTGACGGGACATGACATCCTCGCTGCACTCCGAAAGCTTGACGGCCCGCGCACGGGCGTCCTGCTGCCGGAGCGCGCCCTGCGGGCAGGGGAGGACATCTTCCTCGACGACATGACGCTCGCAGATTTCCGCGAGGCGCTGCCAGGCGTGCGCGTCGAGCCCGTCGAGGGCGGCGCGGACTACTGGCAGGCGCTCCACGACTGGCCGCAGTATCACAAGGCGCGCGCGGGCGAGACGGCTTACATGTGGCAGAGCAACGCGGCATATACGAAACCAGCAGAATGAGTTTTATCACATAGCATCATAGAATCGGAAAGAAGGTTATAACTTTGAGCAAACCCATCGTTGCCATCGTCGGCCGGCCGAATGTCGGCAAGTCGACGCTTTTCAACCAGATCGGCAAGCAGCGCGTGTCCATCGTTGACGACATGCCGGGCGTCACGCGCGACCGCATCTACCTCGATGCCGAGTGGCTCGGCCATGAGTTCACGATGATTGATACGGGCGGCATCGAGCTCGACGAGAGCGACCACATTTTGAAATCCATGCGTCAGCAGGCGCAGATTGCGATGGAGGAGGCCGATGTCATCCTCTTTGTCGTCGATGGCCGCGCCGGCCTCACGCCAGCTGATGACGAAGTCGGCCACATGTTGCGCGCGACGAAGAAGCCCGTCATCCTTGCTGTCAACAAAGTGGACAGCCCCGAGCGCCAGATGGACGTCTATGAATTCTACAGCCTCGGCCTCGGCGACCCCATCGGCATTTCTGCGTCGAACGCCATGAACCTCGGCGATCTCCTGGACGCCATCATCGCGGCATTCCCGGAGAAGACGGGCGAGGACAAGGCCGAAGACGAGATCAGCATCGCTGTCATCGGCCGACCGAATGTCGGCAAGTCATCCATCGTCAACAAGATTCTCGGCGAAGACCGCGTCATCGTCAGCGACATCCCAGGCACGACGCGCGACGCCATCGACACGCATTTCGTCAAGGACGGCCAGAAGTACATGCTGATTGACACGGCGGGCATGCGCCGCCGCGGCAAGATTGACGAGCCCGTCGAACGCTACAGTGTCATGCGGTCGCTCAGAGCCATCGACCGCGCCGACGTCGTCCTCATGATGATCAATGCGGCAGAAGGCATCACGGAACAGGACAAGAAGATTGCGGGCTATGCGCACGAATCGGGCCGCGGCGTCGTCATCGTCGTCAACAAGTGGGACATCTACCCCGACAAGGATGACAAATCGACGCTGCGCTTTACGGAAGACCTGCGCGACGAGCTCGGCTTCCTGCAGTACGCGCCAATTCTCTACGCCTCGGCACTCACGGGCCAGCGCGTCGCCCGCGTGACGGAGCTCGTCAAGTACGTCGCCGAGCAGCAGTCCATGCGCATCAAGACGAGCGTCCTGAACGAACTCATCCGCGATGCCGTCTCCGTCAACCCGCCGCCGATGCATCGCGGCCGCCAGCTCAAGATTCTCTTCATGACGCAGGCGGACGTGAAGCCGCCGAAGTTCATCATCTTCGTCAACGACCCCGAGCTCATGCATTTTTCTTACCTGCGCTTCATCGAGAACCGCCTGCGCGAGCAGTTCGGCTTCGAGGGCACGCCGCTCGTGCTCATTGTCCGCAAGCGCAATGAAGACGAGGAGGCGTAATGATGAGCCTCATGCTGATTTTCTCGCTGGTTGCAAGTTATCTCCTGGGCTCCATCCCGAACGGCCTCTGGCTCGGCAAGGCGCTCTGGCAGACCGACCTTCGGAAATACGGCAGCCACAACATCGGCGCGACGAATGCCTGGCGCACGCTCGGCAAAGGGCCGGGCTTCCTGATCTTCTTCCTCGACATGCTGAAGGGCCTCGTCTCCGTCTGGATTGGCAGCGTGCTCGTCGGCACGCCGACCGCGATGATCCTCTGCGGCATCTTTGCCATCATCGGCCATTCGCTGTCGATTTTCCTGCAGTTTCATGGCGGCAAAGGCGTCGCGACAGGCCTCGGCGTCATCCTCATGCTCATGCCCGTGCCGACGCTCATCGTCTTCGCCGTCTGGCTCGCCATCGTCGCGGTCACGCGCTACGTCTCGCTCGGCTCCATCGTCGCCGCCGCACTCGTGCCCGTCATGGCCTGGCTCTTTGGCTACAGTTATGAATACATCATCTTCGGCCTGCTCGCAGCGCTCTTGATCATCGTGCGCCATCACGCGAACATCGGCCGCCTGCTCTCGGGCACGGAAAGCAAGATTCACGCAGGACATCGTTGACCGACTGTATAAAAACGGCTTCGCAAAAAATTGCGAGGCCGTTTTTGTATATACGGTCTGTATTGAAATGTGGAGGGGAAAGTGGTAGAATAAAGTTGAACATGTTAAAGGAGGGCGTTCCCATGCGAAAGAAATCAGATTTTTCCTCGCAGCATCTCGAGGACGTGCGACGGCGGGTGCTGAACAGCACGAAGAGCCTGCTCGTGGAGCACGGCTACAAGCGTACGACGATTCGCATGATTGTCGAGGAATCAGGCGTGCTGATCGGCAGCATTTATTACATCTTCAAGAACAAGGAAGACATCTTCCAGTCGCTGATTCTCGAGATGGTGCAGAACGGCATCGCGAAGATCGAGGCGCACTGCCCGGACGAATCGCCGGCGTTCCGCTATGCGGCCATCTGCGAGCTCGAGCTCGAGGAAATGGAGAAAGCACCTGTCATCCGCGATGTCTACAAGGAAGGCTATGAGTCGAACCTCGTCTTCGAGCACATGGTCGCGCAGTACGTTTTGCTGGCGCATCACGTTTTCGATGGGACGCCATATGAAGCATCGGATGAAGAATACTACCAGCGCACGCTGCTGCTGAAAGGCGCGATGCATGCCTGTATTTCCGAGCTTTATTTCGATGGTGTGCACGATCATGCAAAGAGTCGCCGCCAGCTGCTGAGCCTCCTGCTGCATCTCTACCATGTGCCGGAGGCAGAAGCCGATGCCATCATCGCGAAAATCGCAGAGAAGGAAAGCCTCTGGCTCGAAATCGCAGAAGAGCTCGCGACGCGTCCGATTGGTGAATAAGCTTGGTAGCGTTTCCCGAAGGATAAGCCCCCCTCCAAGAGGGGGGAGGGCCACGAAGTGGCAGGGGGAGTGTCGAAGGTAGGTCGTGAATCAATAATCGACTGTGCAGTCGAAGAAAATTTTTTTACTTTAAATTTGAACATATTCAACTGGAAGGATTTCCATGAAACGGATTTTGGCAATCTGCCTGGCACTGCTTTTGGCGCTGTCGAGCTTTGGCTGCGGCGGGCAGGCGCAGACGGACAAGAAAGTCGAATGGGGCCGCGCGGACGCGAAGGAGATCGACGTGAATTCGAAGGTCGCAGGCCGTGTCGTCGAGCTCCTCGTCAAAGAGGGCGACGAAGTCAAGGAAGGCCAGGTCATCGCGCGCATCGACAAGCGCGACCTCGAAGCGCAGAAGGCGCAGTATGAAGCGAACATCGAAGCTATCCAGGCGCAGCAGGTGCAGGCGGCGGCTGTGACGACGATGCAGTCGGGCACGACGACGTCGGCACTCGAGCAGGCGCAGTCGGCGGAGAACAAGGCGCGTTCCGACCTCGCGCTCGCCGAGGCGGATTACAACCGCTTCTCGGAACTCGTTGCAGAGGGTGCGGTTGCGCAGCAGGTCTTTGACCAGTATGCGACGAAGTACGAAGTCGCGCAGGCGACGTTCAAACAGGCTGGCGCGGCTGTCGCACAGGCGCAGGCCAGCCTCGGCCAGACGGCCGTCAACCAGGCGAATGAGGCCGCCACGGCGCGCAAGCTCGAGCAGGCGCAGGCCGCGCTCCAGCAGATCGAGGTCTCGCTCGATGAGACGGAAATCAAGGCGCCATTTGACGGCGTCATCACGGAGAAGTATGTCGAAGAGGGCTCGATGATTTCGAACGGCACGCCGCTCGTCGCCGTGCAGGATCCGAATGACAACTGGGTAGACATCAAGGTGCCGGAGACGCAGCTTTCCCGCTTTGCGCTCGGCGATGAAATCACGCTCGTTGCGCGCGATGGCGAGACAAAGGTCACGGGCACGATCACGGACATCAGCAAGAAAGCGGAGTTCGCGACGCAGCGCGCGACGAGCGAGCGCGGCGATGCAACGGACATCGTGAGCTTCAATGTTAAGATTCAGATTGATTCGCCGGTCCTCAGGCCGGGCATGCGCTTCCGCCTGGACGGTGATGCGTGATGGGATTCGGAAAAAAATTCCTCGAAGTCTTCTCTGAGAGCTTTCGTTCGCTGTTTCGCGGGCGCGTGCCGCTCGCAGCGCTGCTCGTCGGCACGCCGCTCCTATTCACGGTGCTGTTCGGCGTCATTTACGATGCCGATGTCGTCAATGACATCCCGCTGACGGTCTATGACGAAGACCAAAGCAGCATGAGCCGCACGCTGATTCAGGCGTATGGTGATGCTGACCGCTTCCATATCGTCTCGTATGTTTCGTCCGAAGAGGAAATGAAAGCCGAAATCCTTGAGGGGCGGGCGCGTGCGGCGCTCGAGATTCCGAAGGATTTCTCGAAGGAGGTGCGGCTCGGCCGCGGCTCCGATTTCCTGCTCATGGTCAATTCGACGAACAACATGTTCGGCAATGCGGCGCTCTCGGCCTCGCAGGAAGTCGCGCGGTCGTTTTCCGTCGGCGTCGGGCAGAAGCTGCTTGAAGGCGTGAACCTCAAGCCGTCAGAGGCGATGAACGCGGCCTACCCCGTGCGCCTCGGCGTGCGCATCACGGGCGACCCGGCGAACGGTTACACGTCCTTCATGCTCGCGGGCCTCATGATGAATGGCTTGCAGATTGGCGTCATGGTGACGCTTTCACCGCTCCTCGTGACGGAAATCCTCGGCCTTAGGCGCGGCAGGGAATACCCGTCGTGGATTTTGTCGCTTGCGGGGGCGCTGCCGTATCCCATGCTGGCCTTCGTCGGCTTCCTCGTGTCCATGCTTGTGCTCGTAAATGTCTTTGCCGTGCCGATGCGCGGCAGTTGGCTCGATGCCTGCCTGCTTGCAGGCGCGTTTCTGACGTTTGTCTCTGGCGTCCTGCTGCTGTTCTCGGCCTGCGTGCCATCGCGTGAGCTCTCCCTCCAGGCGCCGATGGTCTACATCATGCCGGGCCTTCTCTACAGCGGCCTCTCGTGGCCTCCATTTGACATGAGCACGGTCGCGGCGGCGTTCGGCAAGTTCCTGCCGATGACGTATGCGGGCATTGCGCTCCGCGACATTACGCTTTCGGGCTATTGCCCGGAGCTCTTCACGAACTGCGCCGTCATGGTGGGGGCGGGCGTCCTCTGCTACGCGCTCGCGACGCTCATCTTTGATTTTCGTCGCAAGCGTGGTTTGCGCAGCATCGAAGCAGGGGAGGTGGCCGCATGACGTGGTTCGTTTCGCTTTTCAAAAAAGAGCTCGTCGAGATCAAGCACGACCTGCGGCGGCCCGTCTTCCTGTTCGGCGCGGCGCTCGCGTACCTCATCGTGTTCGGCATGCTCTACATCCCGAACATCGTGACGGCCGTGCCGACCGTCATCTATGACGAAGAAAACTCGGCTGCGAGCCGCCGTCTCGTGCAGGATTTCGAGGCGAGCGACAGCTATGACATCCAGGGCTATGTCACGAGCGAGGAGGAGATGCGCGACTGGCTGCGTGAAAAGAATGCCGTTGCGGCCATCGAGATTCCGAAGGATTTCTCGAAGAAGGCCAAGACGGGCAGCTATTCGACCGTGCTTTACCTCACGAATGGCTCGAACATCATCCTGACGAACATCACGAGCTCGGCCGTGCAGGACATCCTCGCCGATTTTTCTGACCACCTTGCAGCAAAGCAGGCGGCGCTCCGATACGGGCTCAATGAAGAGGCCGTGCTCCATCGTCTCGCGCCTGTCCATGCGCATCTGCGCGTGCTCTACAACGCGACGCAGGGCTACATGTTCTTCTTCATGCTCGGCCTCGCGATGGTCGCGTTCCAGCAGGGCGTGCTGTTTGCCGTCGGGGCCTCGTCGCTCTATGAAATCGAGCATCCGAGCGAGGAAGCGCAGTACAAGACATGGCAGGTCATGCTCGTCAAGACCATCGTCTACTGGCTGCTCGGCATGTTGTCGTACGGCCTCGTCGTCGCCGTCGTGACGCAGGGCCTCGGCATCCCGCTCGGTGCCTCGCTTGGAGAGCTCTTTGCACTCGCGGCCATCTTCATCCTCGCCGTCACGGCGTTCTGCTTCTTCTTCACATCGTTCTTTCCCGCCGAGCTGCCGTTCGTCCGCGCCGTCATCCTCTATCCCGTGCCAGCGTTCATCTTTTCGGGCTACACATGGCCGACCGAGTCGATGGGCGAAGGCATGCAGCTCGCAAGCCAATTCTTCCCGCTCACCCACTTCTCGAACACCGTCCGCGAGCTCTTCCTGATGGGCAGTTCGCCGCAATATATTGTCTGCATGGAAAAGCTCGCTATGCTTGCTATCGGATTTTTCCTCGTCGGCGGCATCCTGTATCATCGCCGCCGGAAGCTCAGCCGCGCAAAAGCTGCGTAATTTTTCATGCGCCGTACCTCCCATTGTGGTAGAATGTAGCTGAAAGAAATTCTCAGAAGCAAGGGAGGCATCAGCGATGAAGAGCATCCTGATCAAAGATACGACGCGCGAGGAGCGTGCGGAAATCGTCCGCAAGTCCATCACTTGCGGCAACGGCTGTGAGAACTGCGACGGCTGCGCGCTCGGCGCAGGCGACGTGCTTGACATGTACCAGCCGTATATTGACGGCGAAAAAGAAATTCGCGAATGCAACTAGGCGTACCGGACGAGGTACGGCATTCACTGAGGCATCTAATCCAAGGCTCTCCTTCGGGGAGCTTTTTTCTTTGTCTGAAATTTGTAAATAAAAACCATTGACAACTGTGATTGAGTGGAGTTATCATAATGAACGTAGAAATGCTCTCATTATCATCATTCATCAAGGAGGCAGGTTCCTTATGACACTCAAGGACGGCAAGACCGGTATGGAGCTGAAGATTGCAGAGATCGGCGACTCCGCGCTGAAGGAGCGGCTCATGACGATGGGCCTCATTCCGGGCACGAAAGTCCAGATTCTGCGGTCGGCGCCGCTCGGCGACCCCATCGCCATCCGCGTCCGCTCGTACAATCTCGCGCTTCGCCGCGCCGATGCGGAGAAGATCGAGGTCGAGCAGGTGGGATGACGCCAAACTGAAAAGCAAGAACGGTAGTAGCAGCAAGGCCGCAAGGCAGCGAAAGGAGACAGTCTGCAAACATGTCAACATTAGCAGTCGCACTCACCGGCAATCCGAATACCGGCAAGTCCACGATCTTCAACGAACTCACGGGTGCGCGCCAGAAAATCGGCAACTGGCCCGGCGTCACGGTCGATAAGAAAGTTGGATACACGCGTTACAAGGACCGCGCGATTTCCGTCGTCGATCTCCCAGGCACGTACAGCGTCAATGCGCGCAGCCCGGAGGAAAAGATCGTCATCGATTATCTCATGAACACGAAGCTCGACCTCGTCGTCGACGTCGTCGACAGCTCGAACATCGAGCGCAACCTGTACCTGACGGTGCAGCTGCTCGAGAAGGGCATCCCGCTCCTCATCGATCTCAACATGCAGGATGACGCGAAGCGCCGCGGCGTGCGCATCGATACGAAGAAGCTCGAAGAATGCCTTGGCATGCCGTGCGTCGAGACGGTCGGCCGCAGCAAGAAGAGCACGCAGCATCTCTTGGACGTCTTCACATCAACGATCATGGCGCAGTATCAGCCGAGCGAGCTCGTGAAGAACCATATCGCGAAGGTCGAAGAGATCGAGGCGAGCAGCAAGAGCGATGCGGAAAAGCTCGAGGCCATCAGCGAGGCGCGCTATGCGCTGATTGACAAAGTCATGGCGCAGGCCGTCGACATGGGAAATGTAGGGCAGTCGCGCTCAGAGAAAATCGACCATTATCTCGCGAACGGAATTCTCGCGCTGCCGATTTTCCTCGTCATCCTCTACGCGGTGTTCCAGATCACGTTTACATGGATCGGCCAGCCGATTGCAGATGCGCTCGATGAGCTCATCAATACGGACTTCCTCGACTTCATGACGGGCACGCTGACGGATGCAGGCGTCGCGGACTGGATGGTCTCGCTCGTCTGCGATGGCATCATCGCGGGCGTCGGCGCCGTTCTGACGTTTGTGCCGCTGATTTTCGTTCTGTTCTTCTGCCTGTCGTTCCTCGATGGCACGGGCTACATGGCGCGCATCGCCTTCATCATGGATCCGATCATGCGCCGTTGCGGCCTGACGGGCAAAGGCCTCATGCCGCTCATGATGGGCTTCGGCTGCGGCGTGCCGGCTATCATGGGTGCGCGTGCCCTCGACTCGGAGAAAGACCGCATGGTCTCGATTCTCATCACGCCGTTCCTGACCTGCGGCGCGAAACTGCCAATCATGGCGCTGTTCGCGGCGATGTTCTTCCCGGATAACGCAGCCAATGTCGTCTTTGCGATGTACATCATCGGCGTCGTCATGGCGATCGTCGTGGCGAAAGGCCTCGGCGCGACGATGTTCAAGGACAAGGGCTCGACGTTCCTCCTCGAGCTACCGCCGTACCGCATGCCGGACATGAAGTCCGTGCTGCTCGAGACGTGGGACAAGGGCAAGGGCTACCTCGTCAAAGCTGGTACGATCATCTTTGCGGCGTCTGTCCTGCTCTGGGTCATGTCGAACTACAACTTCAGCGGCCCGTGTGAAATCGAAGATTCCATTCTCGCAACGCTCGGAAGCTGGATGTCCGTGCTGTTTACGTTCCAGGGCTTCGATACGTGGGAAGCTGGTGCGGCCATCCTCTCGGGCATCATGGCGAAAGAGACCGTCGTTGCGACGATCGGCATCCTCTACGGTGTGGCCGACGTCTCGACGGAGGCCGGAGATGCACTCGATTCTGCGGCGCAGATGATGGGCACGGACATGGCGACGGCATTCACGACGCTCTCGGCGCTCGCGTTCATGGTGTTCTCCCAGCTCTATACGCCGTGCGTCACGGCACTCGGCACGATCAAGAAAGAGGCTGGCGGCTGGAAGTGGATGATTTTCTCGGCCGTCTACCAGTTCGCGATTGCATGGTTTGTCGCACTGCTTGTCTATCAGGGCGGCCGCTTGCTCGGTTTTGAATGATGTGATACGATTCTTTTTGAAAGGCAGGGATTCTCGATGGCAACATTCATCCTCGGCGTACTTCTCCTGGTGGCGCTCTTCTTCGCTGTCCGCCATATCGTCCGCAATTTCCGTGATGGAAAAGAAGACTGCTGCGGGGGCTCCTGCCCCGGCTGCAGCGGCAGCTGCAAAGGATGCCATCCGGGCATCTGATGTTTTCAAGGCTCTCTCTTTCGAGGGAGCTTTTTTTGTTTCCGTTACATCTTCGTGCTATACTGCTGTTAGCAAAGAAAGATTTATCGGAAAGAAGAAATATAAGATATGTCCAACATCATTTTGAATGCCGACGATTTCGGCCGTCATGCGCTCATCAATGCTGCCGTCCGCGATGGCGTTGAGCACGGCCTGTTGCGATCGGCGAGCCTCATGGCGGGGGAGCCGGCATTTGACGAGGCCGTCGCCATCGCGAAAGCGCATCCAGCGCTTGGCGTCGGCGTTCATTTCACGCTGGTTGATGGCCGCTCCGTGCTGCCGTCGGCGGAGATTCCTTCACTTGTCGGCGCAGATGGCCGTTTCCGCCCGAACCACATGGCGTTTGTCCGCGATTACTTCCTCGGCCGCATCCGCCGCGACGACATCCGCCGTGAGTTCATGGCACAGGCGCAGAAAATCGTCCATGCGGGCCTGACGCCTGACCATGTGGACAGCCATCAGCACATTCACATCCTGCCGGGCGTCTTTTCCATCGCGCTCGATGTTGCGGCCTCTTTTGGCATCCATGCCGTGCGCATCCCAGCCGTCGATGTCGGGGAAGGGGGCTTTTTCACGGGAGGCGTCGGCGCCATCGTCGGCCGCCTCGGCCTCTACACGCTGGCCACGATTGCGCGGCAGCAGGCGCGTCATCGCGGCTTTGCCACGCCAGATCATTTCGCCGGGCTCGTGGCGGGCGCGGCGGTCACGGAGGATTATCTCGTGCAGCTCGCAGGTGCACTCCCGCAGGACGAGAAGACGACGGAGGTCATGCTGCATCCCGGCAAGGTAGACGATGAGCTTGCGCAGCTTTATGCGGGCGGCTGGGAACACAGCTTCACGTCGGAGGATGCTGCCATCTTGTCGCCTGCGGTGCGTGCAGCGTTTGAGGCGCACGCGCTTTCGAGCGTGAATTTCGCCGCGCTGGCGCAGCGCTGTGTCCATGCAAGCTGATTTTTCCCATGAGACGCCCCATCCTCTGCCACTTATGATATAATGAAAGAAAAAGCAGAAAGGGGCGCCTCCATGGCAGAACTCACGAGACTCCAGCAAGACATCATCAATTTTTATCATCAGAATCCCTTCACGGAATACATCCAGGCAAAAGTCATCCCGACAGCGGGCGGCGGCGTGCGCCTCGAGCTCACGGTCGAAGCAGAGCATACGAACCTCTACGGCATCGTGCATGGCGGCGTGCTCATGACGCTCGCGGATACGGCCTGCGGTGCGGCCTGCCTCGCGAAGAACAAGCGCGTCGTCACGATCAGTCTCGGCATGGACTTCATGCATTCCATCCCGCTCACGACGAAGATCATCGCGATCGGCCGCGTGCTGCATGACGGCCGCCATACGATGACCTGCGAGAGCGAGATCCGCGATGAAAACGGCAAGCTCTACGCAAAAGGACATGGCACATTCTACGTTCTCGGCCTCTTTGACGAGGAATTGGAAGAAGGAGAAGAAGGGGACGCATGACCATTTTGTGCAGCGTAAACAAACAAATGTATCTTCTTGACGGAAAAGCCTCGTGAGAGGCTTCTTTTTTTGTCCACGAGAAAAGAAATTTATATTCATTTTGTGCTTCTTGCATGTAAAATCATGTATACAAAAAAAGACACGGGACGCGGAGCTGGGAAGGGTTCCATTGTATGACTCTTCCCACAGAACAGGCAGATGTTCCTGTATAACTATGAAGCCGCGCAACCATAAGTATGAACAATGTGTTAAAAGAAAACGCTATACTTTCGAAAATCCATTTCAGACGGACAAAATCGTTGCAGCAGCCAACGAAGGAGAAATCATTAGAATGTATATAATGACTGCTAAATAACTCTAAAGCCACGAAAAAGCAGGAATTTAGATAGTCTGTGTCGAATATAAACTACAGATATTTCAGACGACGAATCCTAAAATCCATGCACTTTTTCAGGAGCGAGCACCATGTACAAGACCC
>JALEZZ010000006.1 GCA_022773585.1 Selenomonas sp.
ATAGCATGAGCCTCCGGTTTTGTATGTTTTGATTGGTACCTTAATTATACCGAACCGGTGCGGTTCATGCTATTTCTTTAGCTATAAATTTAGATTTTGTAAGGCTTCACGGGCATTTTGCACCTGCGAAGTTTGAGTAAATGAAATATTTGGCAGAATCGTAGAGAATAGGAGGATGTTATGAACAAGGTACATCTGAAACAAATTCTTGAGAACTATCTGAATAGGTTCGAGGAAATGAATATGCAGGCGCATGGAAGTTCGGAATGGCACAAGTGGAGGATGGCGCAGGCATTTCGAGCGATGATGAATCGGGCCTTGTCGGCAACGGACGAGGCATTTCCCGCAGAGCTTTTGCAGGTGAAGAAATTGACAGAGGACTTGATTGACGGTCCGATGCAACCGTTTTATGGGCTGTGCCGCATTGCGGAGAAAGCACCAGAGGAGGTGCGAGATCTCTTTTGCAAGTTGCTGCAAGCAGAGGATGATGGCAATCTTGTGATTCGCTCTGAACGCGTGCATGATTTCATTGCTGGGAGCAATCGTCTGTGTGAGCAGCAGTTTCCGAAAAGTTATCTCTATAAGAATAATTCGCATTCTGTGACGTGCTATCTCGGCTTGTATGATCCGACACACAATTATATTTTCAAAGCGACGGAAGCCAAAAATTTTGCGTGCTATGTTGGATTTTCGGATGACTGGGGTGCGGGGCAGAATTTTCATCTGGATGCGTATTATCGAATGTGTGACCAGCTTGTGGCAGTTCTTGAAGAAGATGCATCGTTTCTCACGAAATGGAAGGCGCATTGGGCGAATCTGCCCGTCAAGCAGGAAGCATTATACTCCGACCAGCAGCATCATCTGTTGGCCTATGACATCATCTATGCAAGTACGCATTATAAACTTGTTCCCGGAATTGATGAGCGGCCTGCACGCAAGTCGCCTGCGCCACAGAGAACAGTTGATATTGAAGCGTTGAAGAGCAGCTATGAGGCTGCAGCACAGCGGGAAAAAGAGCGGCAGCAGGCGGAGGCATATGTTCGTCAGGTACTCGTTGCGGGGGTGAAGTTTCATCACAAGCGGTATGGCGTGGGCGTTATCCAGCAGGTAAGTGCGTCGCAGCTTGCAGCGGACTTTCCAGAAGGAGGACGGAAGAATCTTGATCTCGCTGTCGCGGCAGCGAACGGCATTGACGAGGTAGATGGTGTGACGGATTTTGCCAAGCGTATCGGAACAGTGCGTAGCGTATTGCAGCAGAGTGTCGAAATCCAGCGTGATTATGAAAGAACGCTCAAGGCATATCATGAAGTGATGGAGAATGCGGACGACGTATCGTGAGGCATTGGAAGGAAGCGATGAATATGACATTATCGAATGAACGCGAGAAAATGCTGCGCGGCGAGTGGTATGACGCGAATTTTGATGAAGGGCTCTGCGAGGAGCGGCGCGTTGCGGAACGCGCGTGTTATGATTTTAATCAGACTGCGCCGGGGAGCAGGGAGCAGATGGAGGCGCTGCGGCAGATTCTCGGGACGGAGATTCCCACTGGCGTCACGGTGCTTGCGCCGGTGTATTTCGATTATGGCGGCGAGCGGACGCAGCTCGGCGAGGGGACGTTTGTCAACCATGGCGCATATTTCATGGACGGCGGTGGCATCACGATCGGGCGGAACGTTTTCATCGGGCCGTTCTGCGGTTTTTACACGGCTTCGCATCCGCTGGCATTTGCAAAGCGCAATGAAGGGCTTGAAAAGGCGCTGCCCATCCAGGTTGGTGACAACTGCTGGTTCGGCGCGAATGTCACAGTGCTGCCGGGCGTGACGATCGGCAGCGGCTGTGTCATCGCGGCGGGCAGCGTCGTGACGAAGGACATTCCGGAAAACAGCGTAGCAGCCGGTGTCCCTGCCGTCGTGAAATCGAAAATCAAGCAAGAAGGCGAAACCATCTGAGAGAGGCGCCCCGTCGATGTGCTGCATGTGCATCGACGGGGATTTTTGCTTGGAAAGATGGATTGCAAACACCCGTTTTGGATGATAGAATAGAAGGCGTGTAATTATTTTCCAGGGGAAGGTTGGATTGTTTCATTGGTTTCTTTGGGCTCATTGGATTCATTGGCTTCATGGAAAAAAGGGAAGCTGTTCGTGGCTGTCGTCAGCTGCCTGGTCGCGTTGACGCTGGCGACGGGCAAGGTGTCGGCCGCGCTCGCGGATGACATCATCAAGAAGGCGCCGCAGGAGACGCCGAAGGTCGACGGGCTCGTGCTGTCGCCGGACGATGCGCTGCCGCGCGTGACGGCGCGCAGTGCCGTCGTCATGGAAGCGCGGACGGGGCGTGTGCTCTATGAGCGGAACATGGACAACCGCCAGTTCCCCGCGAGCACGACGAAGATCATGACGCTGATCATCGCGCTTGAAAAGGGCAATCTCGACGATGTTGTGAAGGTCGGCCCGCATGCGGCCGGCACGGAGGGCTCGACGCTCTGGCTCGAAGAGGGCGACGAAATCACGCTCAGGGAGCTTCTCTATGGCATGATGCTCCATTCGGGCAATGACGCGACGGTGGCTGTCGCCGAGCACATTGCGGGCTCGGTTGATGCGTTTGCTCGTCTCATGACGGACAAGGCGCATGAAATCGGCGCGAACGACACGAACTTCGTCAATGCGAACGGCCTGCCGGATGACGCGCACTATACGACGGCGCACGACCTTGCGTTGATTGCGTCGTATGGCTACACGCTGCCGGAGTTCGAGGAAATCGTGAGCACGAAGGAAATCACGTTCCCGTGGGTCAAGGATGAAACGCATCTTTTGCGCAACGAAAATCAGATGCTCTGGCTCTACGAGGGTGGAAATGGCGTCAAGACGGGCTATACGGATGCGGCGGGGCGCTGCCTCGTCTCGGCGGCGAAGCGCGATGGCATCCAGCTCGTGGCCGTCGTGCTCGACAGCAATTGGATGTGGAACGATTCGATTCTGCTGCTCGACTATGGCTTTTCAAAAATCGACCGAACGACCGTCGTCAAGAAGCATGCGCAAGTGGGAACAGTCGCTGTCACGGGCAACCGTGCGCGGCGGCTCGGCGTGCAGACGAAGGATGAGATCGTGCTGCCCGTTGTCGACGGCACGGCAGGGTACGAGCAGACAATTGACTTGCCACATGCCGTGAAAGCGCCGGTCAAGAAAGGCGATGTCGTCGGCACGCTCCATGTCACGTATGAGGGAAAAGAAGTCGCAAAGACCGACCTCGTCGCGATGCAGGACGCCGAGCGGAAATCGTTCTTCCTGACGGTCTGGAAAAACGTGAAATCGTTGTTTTTCTAAGGAGATATTTTATTGAAGGAACGTTTGCAGAAAATCCTCGCACAGGCGGGCGTAGCGTCGCGGCGCAACGCGGAAAAGCTCATCGCGGCGGGGCGCGTGGCTGTGGACGGCACAGTCGTGACGGAGCTCGGCGCAAAAGTCGAGGCATCGGATGTGCGCATCACGGTCGATGGCAAACCGCTTCCAGCGCAAGAGGCGCATGTCTATTTCCTCTTGAACAAGCCAAAAGGGTACATCACGACGGCGCACGACGACCGCGGGCGGCGCACCGTGCTCGACCTGCTGCCAGAAGTAAAAGAACGCATCTACCCCGTCGGGCGGCTTGACAACAACACGGAAGGGCTGCTGCTGCTGACGAATGACGGTGCACTGACGAACGGCCTGCTGCATCCGAAACAGGAAGTGGACAAGACGTACGTCGCGCGCGTCCAGCCCGCACCGACGGAGCAGGCGCTCGTCCGCCTGACGGAGGGCGTGAAGCTCGAGGACGGCATGACAGCGCCGGCGCTCGTGCGCGTGCTTTCGTCGGACGGCGCCGAGGCGCGCGTCGAAATCACGATTCACGAGGGGCGCAACCGGCAGGTGCGCCGCATGTTCGCAGCGGTCGGCTGCGATGTGAAAGCGCTGAAGCGCAAGACGTTTGCAGGGCTCACGCTCGCAGGCGTGCCGCGCGGCACGCATCGCCCGCTGACGCAGGCAGAGCTCACGCATCTGCGGGAGCTCGCGGGCCTTGTACAGGGCCGACCAAAGAGGAAATCCGAATGAAGAAAGTAATTGTCGCCGGGGCAGGCCCGGCGGGCATGATGGCCGCAATTACGGCGGCAGAGAATGGCGCGGAGGTCACGCTGCTCGAAAAGATGAAGCGGCCGGGCCGCAAGATGATGATTACGGGCAAAGGCCGCTGCAACGTCACGAATGCGGCCGATGTGCCCGAGATCATCCGCCAGTTCAAGGGGAATGGCGCATTTCTGCACAGCGCGTTTGCGGCGTTTGACAATCAGGACGTCATGCGTTTCTTTGAAGACCAGGGCGTGCCGCTCAAAGTCGAGCGCGGAAACCGTGTGTTCCCGCAGAGCGACCATGCGCTCGACTGCGTCGATGCGATGGTCGCAAGGCTTCATGAGCTCGGAGTGACGATTGAGACAGAGGCAGCGGTGCGCGACGTGCTGCTCACGGACGGCCATGCAGCAGGCGTGCGGACGGTGACGGGCGCGATCTACAGAGCCGATGCCGTCATCCTCGCGCTCGGCGGTGCGTCGTACCCCGGCACGGGCTCGTCAGGCGATGGCTACGAGATGGCGAAAAAGCTCGGCCATACCGTCACGCCCATCCTGCCATCGCTCGTGCCGCTGGAAACGGAAGAGATGTGGCCGAAGGACGTGCAGGGGCTGTCGCTTCGAAACGTGCGCGTGAAACTCCTCGTCGATGGCGAGGAACGGCAGAATCTTTTCGGTGAGATGATGTTCACGCATTTCGGTGTGACCGGGCCGATCATCCTGTCGCTTTCGCGCGAGACGGCGCGGGCGCTCTACGAAAAGCATTTCGTCGAACTCGAACTCGACCTCAAACCTGCGCTGACGCCTGAGAAGCTCGATGCGCGCATCTTGCGCGATTTTGAGAAATACCAGCGCAAAGAGGTCAAGAACGCGCTCGTCGACCTCTTGCCGCAGCGGCTGATTCCGATTGTCATCGACGCGGCCTATCTCGCCCCTGAAAAGCCGATTCACCAGGTCACGGCCGAAGAACGCGGGCGGCTGGGCGATGCACTGAAGCATCTCGTGCTGACGGTGACGAAGACGCGCCCGATTGCCGAGGCCATCGTGACGGCGGGCGGCGTCAGTGTGAAGGAGATCGACCCGAAGACGATGGAGTCGAAGCTCGTGCCCGGCCTTTATTTCGCGGGCGAGCTTGTCGATGTCGATGCCTTTACGGGCGGCTATAACCTGCAGGCGGCGTTCTCGATGGGCGTCGCGGCGGGCAGCTACAGCGTCTGGAACGATTGATTGTATTCTGCGAAGGAGAAACTCATGGATACAGAAAAGCACATCACCCCGCTCACGCGCGGGCTGACGGGACGCCTGCGCATCCCTGGAGACAAGTCCGTCTCGCACCGCAGCGTCATGTTTTCGGCCCTCGGCCGGACGCCTGTGCGCATCACGAACTTCCTCCATGCGGCCGACTGCCTCTCAACGGTCGCCTGCATGAAAGCGCTCGGCGCCGAGGTCGAAATGGTTTCGGACACCGAGCTCGTCGTGACAGGCCACGGCCTGCATGGCCTTCAGGAGCCAGCAGGCATCCTCGATGCAGGAAATTCCGGCACGACGCTGCGCCTGCTCATGGGCCTCTTGGCACCGCAGCCGTTCAACGCCGTTTTTACGGGAGATGCTTCGCTTTCACGCCGCCCGATGGGCCGCGTGATCAAGCCTCTTTCCCAAATGGGCGCAAAAATCGTCGGCCGCAAGGGGAACACGCTGCTGCCCATCACAGTCTGCGACCCAGAGGCGAAGCTCCACGGCATGACGTATGAGAGCCCTGTCGCGAGTGCGCAGGTGAAATCCGCCATCTTGCTCGCGGGCATGTTCGCAGGCGGCCCGACGACGGTTGTCGAGCCTGTGACTTCGCGCGACCACACGGAAAAGATGCTTGCGGCATTCGGTGTCGCGGTAGAGAAGCAGGGAACAGCCGTCACGATTCATCCCGTGGCCAATGACGAATACGTCGCTCCAACCGCCATCGAGGTGCCGGGCGACATCAGCTCGGCGGCCTACTGGCTCGTGCTGGCCTCGCTCGTGCCGGGCAGCCGTCTCGTGCTCGAAAATGTCGGCACGAACGAGACGCGCACCGGCATTCTCGACGTGCTCGAAGCGATGGGCGCGGACATCCAGCGCGAGAACGTGCGGACGAGCGGCGGCGAGGAAGCTTGCGACCTCGTCATCACGGCGGCAAAGCTCCACGGCACGAGTTTTGGCAAGGACATGATGCCGCGCCTGATTGACGAGGTTCCAGCCATCGCCGTGGCGGCGCTCTTTGCCGAAGGCGACACCGTCATCACGGGGGCGGGCGAGCTCCGCGTCAAGGAGACCGACCGTCTGCAGGCCATCGCCGACGAGTGGAACAAGCTCGCGCCCGGCAGCGTCGAGGCCGGCGAAGACAGTCTCGTCATTCACGGCGGCACGCCCGTGCAGTGCGCGGAGGTGGCGAGTTATGACGACCATCGCATGGCGATGTCGCTCGCGTGTCTTGGCGCTATTGGCAAGGGTGTCATCATCGGCCGTCCAGACTGCGTCAACATCTCTTATCCCGAATTTTATCAGACGCTCCAGTCATTTCGCTGAGCGTATATTATAGGAGGAACATATCGAATGAGTTCATTAGGCGAGGAAGCAAAAGACTGGATCATCTCCATTGTCGTGGCCGTCGTGCTGGCCTTCCTCATCCGTCAGTTCATCGTGGAGCTCTACATCGTCGACGGCCCGTCCATGCGGCCGACACTGCAGTCGCAGGAGCGCCTCGTCGTCAACAAGTTCATCTACAGCATCCGTCATCCGGAGAAGGGCGAAATCCTCGTCTTCAAATATCCGCGCAACCAGGATCGCGACTTCATCAAGCGCGTCATCGCGACGGAAGGCGACACCATCGAAATCAAGGATGGCCGCGTCTACGTCAACGACCAGATGCTGAACGAAGACTACATCCTTGAAAAGACGCGCAGCGAATATCCGAAATCGACGGTGCCTGAAGGCACGGTCTTCGTCATGGGCGACAACCGTAACAACTCCGAAGACAGCCGCTTCGCCGACGTCGGTTTCGTGCCCTACAGCCTCATCAAAGGCAAAGCCATGCTCGTCTTCTGGCCGTTCAGCCAGTTCAAGACGCTGCCGTGAACATCATTTCATAAATGCCCGCTTCCATTGCTTCGATGGAAGTGGGCATTTTTCATCTTGCAGCAAAATCAGTATTAACTTTCGAGTTTATTTACTTTGGGAAAAGTAGAAAGATTTTTATATTTGTGTTATACTAAGAGACAAGAATATTTCTGATACAAAATCAGTGGCGGGAGATGGTTTCATGGCATATCTGGCGCATCTGCGTGACGATGGGCATGTACAGCTGCTCCGAGAGCATCTGTTCGGGACGGCGGAGCGCGCGGCTTCCTATGCATCTGCATTTGGCGAAGGTGCGATGGGGCGCTTTGTCGGTACGTTCCATGATCTTGGAAAGTATTCTGAGGAATTCCAACGCTATCTCAGAGGCGAAGGCGGCGGGAGAGGCTCGGTCGATCATGCTACGTTCGGAGCAAATGAGACTTTTTCCTGCGGAAACCGGGAGAATGCGGCGCAGGTGATAACGGCTTCGATGTGCATCGCTGGTCATCATGCGGGGCTGGCGGATTTCGGTACGCAGGTGGCCGACGGGAAGGGCTCGACATTCATGGATCGGATGAAGCGGAAAGACTTGCCAGATGCGCGCGCTTTCCGCACCGATGGATTGCCGGAAATGGAAGTTCCATCGCTTTCGGAAACGCCCGTTCTTCAAGAAATCAAGAAATCTGCAGAGGGTCAGACGAAAGATCGATGGAGGTCGGAGTTTTCCGTCATGGCCTACACGCGCATGCTCTATTCCTGCCTCGTGGATGCGGATTTTCTTGATACCGAAGCCTTCATGCAGGACGACGCTGCGCCGGAACGTGGCGGTTTTCCCTCCCTTCGAGAGCTTGCAGAAAAGGTGGATGCGTACCTCGCGCGTTTTGGTGCGCCGACGACGGAAATCAACCGCCGCCGCACGGAGATTCTGCGGCAGTGCATCGCAGCAGGAGATCAGGCAGCACATCGACTGCGTACGCTCTCGGTTCCGACAGGGGGAGGCAAAACAATCTCCTCGCTCGCCTTTGCGATGCACACGGCGATGGCACGGCCTGATGTGCGGCGCATCATCTATGTCATCCCGTACACGAGCATCATCGAGCAGACGGCGGATGTCTTCCGCAGCATTGTCGGGAAAGATGCTGTGCTCGAACATCATCATCAGGTGGATTGGGATGATCCCGAACATGGCGGTGACCGCAAGCGCCTGGCATCGGAAAACTGGGATGCGCCGCTCATTGTGACAACGAATGTACAATTCTTCGAATCGCTGTTTGCCTGCCGTACGAGCCGTTGCCGCAAGCTTCACAACATTGCGGGCAGCGTTATTATCTTCGACGAGGCACAGATGATTCCGACGGGGTATCTCCAGCCAGCGATGGAAGCCGTACGCGAGCTCACGGAGCAGTATGGATGCACGGTGGTTTTCTGTACGGCGACGCAGCCGTCACTCGGCATGTTCTTTGCGGATGAGCCACCCGTCGAGATTGCGGTACATCGAGATGAAGATTTTGCATTCTTCCGGCGTACACGCATCGTGCAGGACGCCGGGGAGACCTCTCCTGTCATGCTGGCAGACCGTCTCGAGGAGAACGGTCAGGTGCTGGTCATCGTGAATCGCAAGAGCCGGGCAGGAGAGGTGTATGACCTTCTGCCCGAGGAAGGACGGTATTACCTCACGACGAACCTCTATCCAGCTCACCGTCGCCGTGTGCTGCGAGAAATCCGGGCGCGCCTCGCGGCTGGAAAGGTTTGCCGCGTCGTGGCGACGAGCCTCGTCGAAGCAGGCGTCGATTTTGATTTCCCTGTCGTCTATCGCGAGATGGCCGGCCTTGACAACATCATACAGGCGGCTGGACGCTGCAACCGGGAGGGAAAGAGAGCGCTGGATGAGAGTCTTGTTCATGTCTTTTCGTTTGGTGACCCGGCACCCTCTTACATCCGCCTGCAGTCTGCCATCGCGAGCAAGGTGCTTGCGAAATATCCAGAGGATCCGGGAGCGCCGCAGGCGATTGCAGCGTATTTTGAGGAACTTCATATGCTCAGGAATACAGATGCAAAGGAGATTGGCAGGCTTGTTACGCAGGAAAAGTTTCCTTTCCGCAAAATTGCAGATGCATTTCATTTCATCGACGAAGATACGGTCACGCTGCTCGTGCTCGCCATCCAGGATAAGGAAGAGCGAAAGGAAGCGGAGCGCATCGCGGAAGCGCTCCGTTATGGAACGGCAAGCCGTACGCTCATGCGCCGTGCCGGGCAGTATGCTGTCAGCGTCTATCGGCCGGTGTACCGGGAGCTTCTCGATGCGGGCAAAGTCGAGCCTGTCGAAGGAGCGGAGGACTTCGCTATCCTTGTCGACGATGCCTGCTATGATGATGAAAAAGGGCTTTTGGAACAGGTGCCGACGGGACAGGCTGACTTTTTCTGAAAATCGAAGGGAGTGATTTTATGAGTTATGGAATCCGGCTCGAAGTCAAGGGGGATTATGCGTGCTTCACACGCCCCGAACTCAAGGTCGAACGCGTGAGTTATGACTGCATGACGCCATCGGCTGCGCGCGGCGTGCTCGAGGCGATCTTCTGGCATCCGGGCCTCGTCTGGCGCATCGACCGCATTCATGTCTGCCGTCCCATCCGCTTTACGAATGTGCGGCGGAACGAAGTCGGGGTGAAGGCGGAAAAGGGAGCAATCTTCAACGCGATGACGAAAGGGACGCCCGCTGGCATTTATACGGGCGAGGATATCCAGCAGCGTGCGGCGATGATCCTGCGTGATGTCCGCTATGTTATCGAGGCGCATTTCGAGATGACGGACAAGGCAAATGCATCAGACAATCCTGGCAAATTCGCCGAGATGTTCACGCGTCGCGCACGCAAAGGGCAATGCTTCCATCAGCCGTATCTCGGCTGTCGAGAATTCCCTGCAGCATTTCGTCTCGTTGAGGAGGGCGAGGCCATCGAGCATGGTGTCGGCGACCGTGACCTCGGACTCATGCTCTACGATATGGACTATCATGATGTACGGAATATCCAGCCGATGTTCTTCCGTGCGGCTCTCCAGAATGGCGTGCTCGATGTCCGGAATGTGGAGGTGCTCCGATGATCCTCACAAAACTCGTCGAATATTATGAACGGGAAGCCAACGAAGGGCGTGCGCCGCGCTACGGCTGGGCGAATGCGAAAGTCAGCTGGGCACTCGAACTCGCAGAGGATGGGATCCCCTTGAGGCTTCTGCCGCTCAATGAAACGGTGCAGCGTGGGAAGAAGAATGTCGAGGTGCCGAAAATCATGGAGGTGCCACAGCCAGCAAAACGTGCGTCTGGCGTCTGTGCCCAGTTCCTTTGCGACAATGCGGAGTATATTCTCGGATGCGCGGACAAAGGAAAACCGGAACGCACGAAGCAGTGCCATGAGGCGAGCAAGGAGAAGCATCTTCACATCCTCGAGGGCCTTGACAGTCCTGCGGCACGTGCCATTACAGCATTCTTCAAAAGCTGGAATCCCGCTGGTGCAGATGCGGCAGAAGGCGTTGCGGCAGAACTTCCGCAGGTGCAGTCAGGCGGCAATATCGTTTTTCGCATCGGGGACGGCTTTGCCGAGGACGACCCGGCCATCCGCAAGGCATGGATGTCCGCACTTGAAACTGAGAGTGATGCACCGGATGGCCTCTGCATGCTGACAGGGCAGCATGCGCCTCTTGCAAGGCTGCATCCAGCCATCAAGGGCGTCGCAGGGGCTCAGCCATCCGGCGGCTCGCTCATCTCTTACAACAAGGGCAAGTCTGCCTTCGAGTCTTTCGGAAATGAAGATGCGCAGAGCTTCAATGCCCCGGTTTCCGAATATGCTGCCTTTGCCTACACGACGGCGCTCAACCTGCTGATTGCTGACCGTGCCCACATGGTCCGGCTCGGTGATACGACCATTGTTTATTGGGCAGAGCAGGAGAATACAGCATGCCAGGACCTTTTCGCATCCTGCGTGTTCGGAAAAGAATCCGAGCATCCGATGACGGATCAGACACTCCATGCATTTTTCGAACATGTGCGCGAGGGCCGGAGCGTTTCTTATGAAGGGCTCAGCCTTCCGTTTGACAATCCCTTCTACATCCTCGGCATTGCTCCGAATGCGGCACGTCTCTCTGTGCGATTCTTTCTTGCGGGGACGTTTGGCGGCTTTTTGCAGAGCACGCTCGCACATCAGGAGCGCATGGAGATTGTCCGGCCGAAATTTCAAGAACAGGCGTCCATCCCTATTTGGCAGATGCTCGGAGAAACCGTGAAGCCGCAGTCCCGCGACAAGTCTGCTTCGCCACTTCTTGCGGGCAGCGTCCTGCGTGCCATCCTCATGAACGATCCGTATCCTGCAGCGCTTTACGAAAACATCCTCCTGCGCATCCGCGCAGAGCATGACGAGCACAAGATCAATTTCCGGCGGGCGGCCATCCTCAAAGCCTGCCTCATCAAGAACAAGGGGAGGAAGATTACTGTGGCACTTGATGAAAGTTCTACCAATCCAGCCTATGTCCTCGGACGGCTCTTTGCCGTCCTCGAGCGCATCCAGCAGGATGCGAATCCGGGCATCCTGGCGACCATCAAAGATCGTTACTTCAATGCGGCCTGCGCGACGCCAGCCCGGGTGTTCCCCGTCCTGCAGAAGCTTTCTCAGCATCATCTGAGAAAGCTCCCGGAGAAATCCAGAGCCTATCATGAAATCCAGGTGGGCCGCATCATGGACCTTCTCCGGATGCAGGAAGCCCCATTCCCAAGGACGCTTTCGCTCGAGGCACAAGGCATCTTCATCCTCGGGTATTACCATCAGCGTCAGCAGTTCTTTGCCGGAAAGAAAAAGACGACGAATGAAATGGAGGAAAACTAAATGAGCGCAATCAAGAATCGGTATGACTTCATTCTGTATTTTGATGTCGAGAATGGCAATCCGAACGGCGATCCGGATGCCGGAAATATGCCGCGCACGGATCAGGAGACCGGTCTCGGCCTTGTTACGGATGTCTGCCTCAAGCGCAAGGTGCGCAACTACATCGAAGCGGCCTGCGAAGGACAGGAGGGGTTCCGCATTTATGTTCATCAGGGAACGCCGCTCGAAAAGGGCGATCAGGAAGCCTGCAAGTACGTCGGCGTCGATGCAGCAAAGCTCAAGGACGCCAAGAAGAAAGACCCGGAGATTGACCGCAAGCTCCTTTCCTTCATGGTGCAGAACTTCTTCGACATCCGTACCTTCGGCGCTGTCATGACCACGTTTGTCAAAGGCAGCCTTTCCTGCGGGCAGGTGCGCGGCCCGGTTCAGCTTGGGTTTGCCCGCAGCCTCGACCCAGTTCTCCCGCAGGAAGTCAGCATCACGCGTTCGACTGTCACGACAGAGAAGGAAGCCGAGACAAAGAATACCATGATGGGCCGCAAATACATCGTTCCTTACGGTCTCTATCGCGTCGAAGGCTATATTTCTGCCAATCTTGCCCGCCGCGTCACGGGCTTCTCGGAGGAAGACCTCGACTTGTTCTGGAAGGCGCTCATCAATATGTTCGATATGGATCACTCAGCGGCTCGCGGCAACATGGCCGCGAGGAAGCTCATCGTCTTCCGCCATGACAGCGAACTCGGCAATGCTCCTGCGAGCGCACTTTTCGACCGCGTGAAAGCCGTGCGCCGTGATGCAGCGAAAGCACCGCGTGCCTATGGTGACTATGAAATCACCATCGACCGGGAGAACCTGCCGGAAGGCGTCACCATCGAGGAGATGCTCTGACATGGAGCCCGAAGACTACCTGCTTCTTTCTGGCATCCAGCATTTCGCTTTCTGCAAGCGCCAATGGGCGCTCATCCATCTGGAAGGGCAGTGGAAGGAGAATGTCCGCACAGTCCGGGGAGCTATCGTACATGAAAAGGCACACAATGACGCTCTGACCGAGAAACGGGGAAACCTTCTCATCACGCGCGGCCTGCGTGTCTCATCGGCCCATCTGGGCGCAGCGGGGCAGCTCGATGTCGTCGAATTTCATCGCAGCAGGACAGGAGCATATCTTCATGGATGGGAGGGGGCCTGGACACCGTATCCTGTTGAGTATAAGAAAGGGAAGCCGAAAGACGGCCCGGCAGATATTCTCCAGCTGTGTGCAGAGGCTATCTGCCTGGAGGAAATGCTCTGCTGCGATGTGCCGGAAGGCTGCCTCTATTACGACGAAATCCATCGGCGCGAGAAAGTCTCGTTCGATGCGGCTTTGCGGGAAGACGTGCAGAAGGCTTTTTCCGAGATGCATGACTATGCGCGGCGGGGCTATACGCCGCGTGTCAAGCCGGCAAAGCATTGCCATGCATGTTCGCTCGAACCTGTCTGCCTGCCGCGTGCTTACAAGAAATGGGACGTTGCGGCCTATTATGAACGCCGCCTGGGAGAGGAGGCATGAGATGCGCCATTTGCTCAACACGCTCTTCATCCTGACAGAGGATGCCTACCTGTCATTGCAGAATGAAAACGTCGTGGTCTGGCAGGGCGAAGAAAGGCTCGGCCAGGTACCGCTCCAGACGCTGGAAAACATCGTGACATTCAGTTACAAAGGCGCGAGCCCCGCGCTCATGGGGGCGTGTGCAGACCGCGGCATCGGCCTTGCCTTCTGCACGCCGCACGGCAGGTTTCTCGCGAGGGTTTCGGGAGAAAGCCGTGGAAATGTCCTCCTGCGCCGCCGTCAGTATCGACTGGCCGATGGAGAGGCTGACCGATGCAGCTTTGCCCGGGATTTCATCACGGGGAAGCTGCATAACAGCCGCGTCCTTCTGGCACGTGCGCTTCGCGACCATCGGATGAGCATCGACGAGAAAGCTGTCTCGGGAGCTGTCCGGGAACTGGCGGGGAGCATCCGGGAGGCACGCCAGGCCGCAGATGCCAATGCCCTGCGCGGCATCGAGGGAAATGCAGCCCATGTCTACTTCTCTGTGTTCGGGGAGCTCATCTTGCAGGACAAGGAGCATTTCGATTTTCATGGCCGCGTCAAGCGGCCGCCGGATTCTCCCGTCAATGCCTTGCTGTCATTTGCCTATACGATGCTGGCGCATGACTGTGCATCCGCGCTGGAGAGCGTCGGCCTCGATGCCTATGTCGGATTCCTTCATACCGACCGTGCTGGCAGGACATCGCTCGCGCTCGATCTCATGGAAGAACTGCGCAGCATCTTTGCCGATCGCTTCGTCCTCACGCTGATCAACAACCGCATCATCCGTGCGGCCGATTTTGAGACGCAGGAAGATGGTGCTGTCCTGCTTACGCAGGATGGGCGCAAGAAATTTCTCAGCGCATGGCAGGAAAAAAAGCGGGAAACCATCACGCACCCATTCCTCGAGGAAAAGCTCGCGTGGGGGCTCGTTCCCTATACGCAGTCCCTTCTGCTCGCAAGGACGATCCGGGGAGACCTTTCGGAATATCCCGCATTTCTTTGGAAATGAGCCGATCTGCAGAGGAAGTTCTGGAAGCCTGGGAGCAGGGGGAGAAAGAAGGGAAAATGATGCTCGTACTCATCACCTATGATGTCAATACAGAAAACCCGGCAGGCAGCCGCCGTCTGCGGAAAGTGGCAAAATGCTGTGTCGCACACGGCCAGCGCGTGCAGAACTCCGTATTCGAATGCCTGCTGGACAATGCCCAATACGAGCAGGTCAAGCACCAGCTCATAGGGCTCATCGATGAAAAGAAAGACAGTCTGCGGTTTTACAAGCTTGGAAACAATTACGCAGGAAAGATTGAGCACGTTGGTGCCAAGACATCATACCCCGCAGAAGGAACGCTCATCTTCTAGCGCGAAGGTCTATCAAACATGAAGTGAGCGTCGCGTGAAAGGGCGTGATACGGTAACTCAAAATCAGCGCATCGCCGGTTCGCGCAAACGTGTCCATGAAGCAAGCAATAATCGGACACAAAACACCGGCTGTCGCTCCCCACGCGGGGAGCGTGGATTGAAATTTCGATGGTTCTCAGCTCCCCAAACTCCGGGTTGTCGCTCCCCACGCGGGGAGCGTGGATTGAAATTCAGAGAGTTTGTCGGGACGGGGAGGCGGCCTAAAGTCGCTCCCCACGCGGGGAGCGTGGATTGAAATCGTCCGGTACTGCCGCAGGATCTCGACCGCCTCTGTCGCTCCCCACGCGGGGAGCGTGGATTGAAATTTCGTAGCATCTTGCGCTGTCTGTAATGATTTGGTCGCTCCCCACGCGGGGAGCGTGGATTGAAATCAGAAGCCGTATAACCTCGAGCCGGTGGAGAATGAGTCGCACCCCACGCGGGGAGCGTGGATTGAAATAGGAACGTCTCCGCGCCGATGGCATGGATCTCGTGTCGCTCCCCACGCGGGGAGCGTGGATTGAAATACACCGAACGACACGGAGCCCGTGGCGGCGGATCGTCGCTCCCCACGCGGGGAGCGTGGATTGAAATACCGACCCCTTGCAGTGAGCGGTTACTGCATCAGTCGCTCCCCACGCGGGGAGCGTGGATTGAAATCACTTGTCGCAGGCGTGCGCACGGCGACCTGATGTCGCTCCCCACGCGGGGAGCGTGGATTGAAATTCCGTCGGCGTCGGCGAGCATCGCCCGGCCAAGGGTCGCTCCCCACGCGGGGAGCGTGGATTGAAATAAGGCCAAGCTGACCGTTATCTCGAATGAGTATGGTCGCTCCCCACGCGGGGAGCGTGGATTGAAATGGTTCGGCGAGGATTTTCTCTAGCTGGTGCATCTCGTCGCTCCCCACGCGGGGAGCGTGGATTGAAATGCCGATTGCCTCAAACGCGTGATGCAGGAGCGCGTGTCGCTCCCCACGCGGGGAGCGTGGATTGAAATGATGTCTCGGCGGTTGACTTGCCCGCGTATGAGGGTCGCTCCCCACGCGGGGAGCGTGGATTGAAATC
>JALEZZ010000011.1 GCA_022773585.1 Selenomonas sp.
ATAATCCATGGAGAGGACATTCCTTTGTGTGGATTTACATTGTCGAGATGCATTTCCATATCTTAGCGGATGTCCTCTTTTTTTACAACATGAATTGTTCTTCGGAACTATTCAAATCCCACAGGTTTTGTGATTGACCCAGAAAAAATCGCAGCAGAAGAATGAAAACGACAAAAAAGCGCCCCACGAAATCTTGTTCGTGGGGCGCCTTGCTGTCTGTGCTGATTAGAAAATATCCTTCGCGAGCACGATCGTCTCGTCGCGGTTCGGGCCGACGGAGACGATGCCGAGCTTGATGTTTGTGACTTCGGCCATGCGCTCGAGGTACTTCTTGGCCTTCTCGGGCAGGTCTTCGTACTTGCGGACTTTCGTGATGTCCGTCTTCCAGCCTTCGAACGTCTCATAGACCAGTTCGACTTCGGCGAGGACTTTGAGGCTTGCCGGGATTTCGTTCAGGAGCTCGCCCTTGTACTTGTAGCCGACGCACATCTTGATTTCGTCGAAGCTGTCGAGGATGTCGAGGCGCGTGACGGCCATGTAGTCGATGCCGGAAATCAGGCCCGCGTAGCGGACGACGCAGGCATCGAGCCAGCCTGTGCGGCGTGGGCGGCCCGTGACAACGCCGTACTCGTGGCCTTCTTCACGGATCTTGTCACCGATGGCGTTGAGCTGCTCCGTCGGGAACGGGCCTTCGCCGACGCGCGTGCAGTAGGCTTTGACGATGCCGACGACCTTGTCGATTTTCTTCGGTGCGACGCCGGCGCCGACAGTCGGGCCGCCAGCGACGGGGTGCGAAGCCGTGACGTATGGATACGTGCCGTAGTCGATGTCGAGCATCGTGGCCTGTGCGCCCTCGAAGAGGACTTTTTTGCCCTTGTCGATTTCGTCGTTGAGCAGGGCAATCGTGTCACAGACGTACGGACGCAGGCGGTCGGCGTAGCCGTTATACTCTTCGAGCATCTGGTCGTAGTCGAGCGGCTCATGGTCGTAGAGCAGCTTCAGCTCGCGGTTCTTGATTTCGAGGTTTTCTTTGAGGCGTTTGGCGAATTCTTCTTTGTCGATGAAATCGCAGACGCGGATGCCGATGCGGTTGTCGCGATCGACGTAGCACGGGCCGATGCCGCGATGCGTCGTGCCGACTTTGTTCTTGCCGCGCGCTTCGTCGCCGAGGCCGTCCATCAGGCAGTGGTACGGCAGCACGACATGGGCGCGGTTCGAGATGCGGATGCCGGAGAGGTCGATGCCGCGTTTTGCGAGGCCGTCCATCTCTTCGAGCATGATTTTCGGATCGAAAGCGACGCCGTTGCCGACGATGCAGAGCGAGCCTTTGTAGAGGATGCCGGACGGCATGAGGCGCAGCTTGTAATCCTGGCCGTCGACGACGACGGTGTGGCCGGCGTTGCTGCCGCCCTGATGGCGCACGACGATGTCCGCCTGCTGTGCGAGGTAGTCGACGATCTTGCCCTTGCCCTCGTCGCCCCACTGGGTACCGGTTACTACGACAGTAGACATAGTGAAAATCTCCTTTGATGGTGGTTTTAAAAATCGATTACAGGCCGAAACGCGCGAAGATCATATCGACGTTGCGGAGGAAATACTTGTAATCGAAGCAGTCATCGATTTCTTCCTTCGAGAGGTACTTCGTGATGTCGGGGTCGTTCTCGACGCTCGTGCGGAAGTCCTTGCCTTCCATCCAGCGCTTCATGGCGTTGCGCTGCACCCACTTGTAGGCGTCCTCGCGGAGCACGCCCTTGTCGACGACAGAGAGCAGGATGCGCTGGCTGTAGATGAGGCCGCCCGTGCGCTCCATGTCGTGGAGCATCTTGTCCGGGTACACGAGCAGCTTGTCGATGATGTCCGTGAGCTTTGCCGTGCAGTAGTCGAGGTTGATGGACGAATCCGGCAGGATGACGCGCTCGACGGAGCTGTGGGAGATGTCGCGCTCATGCCAGAGCGTGATGTCTTCGAGCGCTGCGACGGCGTTGCCGCGGTTCAGGCGCGCCATGCCGCTGATGCGCTCGCAGTTGATCGGGTTGCGCTTGTGCGGCATCGCGGACGAGCCCTTCTGGCCCGGGGAGAAATATTCCTCAGCTTCGCGGATGTCCGTGCGCTGGAGGTTGCGGACTTCCGTTGCGATTTTTTCGAGCGTCGAGGAGCAGATGGCGATCGTCGTGACGAATTCGGCGTGGCGGTCGCGCTGGATGACCTGCGTTGCGAGGCGCACCGGCGTCAGGCCGAGCTTTTTGCCGACCATTTCTTCGATTTTCGGGTCGATGTTCGAGTACGTGCCGACAGCGCCCGAGAGCTTGCAGACGGAGACCGTCTTTTTTGCGTGCTCGAGACGGTCGATGTCGCGTTCGATTTCGGCGCTCCAGAGGAGGAGCTTCAAGCCGAACGTCATCGGCTCGGCATGGATGCCATGCGTGCGGCCGATGCACGGCGTGTGCTTGAACTCGACGGCGCGGCGGCGCAGCACTTCGAGGAAGGCTTTCATATCTTTGATGAGGATGTCGCAGGAATCACGCATCATCATGCAGTAGGCCGTGTCCTTGACGTCGCTCGACGTCAGGCCTTTGTGGACGTATTTCGAGTCATCGCCGACATGCTCGGCGACGTTCGTGAGGAACGCAATGATGTCGTGGTGCGTGACCGACTCGATCTCATGGATGCGGTCGACCTCGAATGCAGCCTTGGCGCGGATGTTCTTCGCGGCTTCCTTCGGGATCTCTCCGAGCTCTGCCATCGCATCGCAGGCGGCCATCTCGACGTTCAGGATCTGCTGCCATTCGTTCTCGATGGACCAGAGGTGGCCCATCTCGGGCCGGGTGTAACGTTCGATCATGTACGTGGTTCCTCCTTCAAGACATCTCGCGGCACGTCGCCGTCGAGACACGAAAAAAGAACTCAAATGGCGGACGTTCCGTCATCTTGAGTTTGGAGAAAGGCTATGTGATTCCCTGAACCATTATACTATTTCGTGTGTTGCATTGTCAATCAAAAGGACAGGCGTCCATGCTTGAAATCTGGCAAGGAACATGGTAAAATCAAACATGAAAAGCGGCCGATGCTTCCATGTCGGTCCCGCTGATCCAATTTTGAGTTGGGGCGTCCGTTACACAGTGAGCGCGGTTAGATGTTACTTACGTAACAGAGCTAGGATCGCCACAAGCAAAGCCAGCAGAAGTGCTGGCTTTTTTGCATGCGAAAATTATGGTATAATCGCAGGCAGAAAAACGAACGAAGTATAGAAAGGTTTTCAATTCTATTTATGGAAAGCAAACAGAAGAAAGCATTTTTGCTGGTTTACGGCTGCCAGATGAACGTCAGCGACGCCGAGCGCATGGCGGGGGAGCTCGCGTCCATCGGCTACGCGCGCACGGATGACATGACGTCTGCCGACCTCATCCTCATCAATACATGCTGCGTCCGCGAGAGCGCGGAGGATCGCGTGTATGGCAAGATCGGCGAGATCAAGCATCTCAAAGAGCAGAATCCGCGCCTGATTTTCGGCATCACGGGCTGCATGGCGCAGAAAGAGGGCGACGCTCTCATTGCCCGCGCACCGCATATCGATTTCGTGCTCGGCACGAGCAAGGTGCACGAGCTCAAGAACATCGTGCAGGAAATCGAGGCTGAACGCGGTCTTGGCGCTGGCGCTCAGGGCGGCGCATCCATCGCGACGGCGACGCGTGACAAGCATGGCCGCTTTGTCGATGTGAATCTCACGGAGACGGAGCTCCCCGATGGCGGCCCCGTGGCGCGCGAGGGCAAGCTCTCGGCGTGGATTCCCATCATGTACGGCTGCAACAATTTCTGCACGTACTGCATTGTGCCGTACGTGCGCGGCCGCGAGCGCAGCCGCCGTCCCGAGGATGTCGTGGCGGAGGTGCGCGAGGCCGTCGCGCAGGGCTACAAGGAAGTCACGCTGCTCGGACAGAACGTCAATTCGTATGGCAAAGACCACAAGCTCGCGGACTTTGCCGACCTGCTCAAAATGGTCGACGAAGTGCCAGGCATCGAGCGCGTGCGCTTCATGACGTCGCATCCGAAAGACCTCTCCGACAAGCTCATCGAGACGATTGCAGGTGGCAAGCATATCTGCGAGCACATCCACCTGCCTGTGCAGTATGGCAGCGACAAGATTCTTTCGGCGATGCACCGCATCTACACGGTGGACAGTTACCGCGCCTTGGTAAAACGGATTCGCGCGGCGATTCCAGATGTCGCGCTGACGACCGACCTCATCGTCGGCTTCCCTGGCGAGACGGATGAGGACTTCGCGCAGATGCTCGATTTCCTGCGTGAAATCCGCTATGACTCGGCCTATACGTTCATTTATTCCAAGCGCAGCGGCACGCCGGCCGCGAAAATGGAGGACCAGGTGCCGGACGCGCTGAAGCATGAGCGTCTCGAAAAGCTCATGGCCGTGCAAAATGAAATCAGCCGCGAGATCAACGACCAGTTCCTCGACACGGTGCAGGAGGTCATGGTCGAAGGCCCGAGCAAGAACGACGCCGCGATGTGGAGCGGCCGCACGCGCACGAACAAGCTCGTGATTTTCCCGCATGGCGCGGAGCAGGCGGGCGATTTCGTGCAAGTGAAGATCACGCATCCACAGACATGGGTATTAAAAGGACAACAAATGTTTTGATAGAAACGGAGCCGCACTTATACGGAGCCCCCTTCTAGAGGGGGGACGGGCCCGAAGGGCGGGGGGAGTCCCCTGTACGACGGCTCAAGACGTACAATGTATCTTCCGCGGGTGCGATATCGAATAGAAAGGTGTACCAATATGGAACTCACGCCGATGATGCAGCAGTATCAGGCGACGAAGGCGCAGCATCCGGGAGAAATCCTGTTCTTCCGGCTCGGCGACTTCTACGAGATGTTCTTTGACGACGCAAAGCTCGTATCGGAAGAGCTCGGCCTCACGCTGACGAGCCGCAGCGGCAACAAGGACAAGGCGCCGATGTGCGGCATCCCATACCATGCGGCGGAATCGTACATCAACCGCCTGATTGCGAAGGGCTACAAAGTCGCGATTGCCGAGCAGATCGGCGACCCGAAAGCGAAAGGCCTGACGAAGCGCGAAGTCATCAAAATCGTGACGCCGGGCACGGTGCTCTCGGAGTCGGCGCTCACAGATGCTTCCAATAATTACATCGCTCTGCTCTACGAACCTGCTGCCTCTGAAAGCGTCGTGCTTGCGGGCGCGGACATCTCGACGGGCGAGTGTTTCTATGGCATCTACACGGGCGCGAACCGTTTGCCGACGCTGTTTGATGAGCTCTACCGCCTGCAGATGGCAGAGCTCTTGCTCGTCGGAGACTTGTCGTTCCGTTCGGAGCTCGATGATTTTGTGCATCTGCGGCTCGGCGCCTGCTCGTATACGCCGGTGGCCGATGTACCGGACGCGCGCCAGATCGACGACCGCATCATCGAGCACTTTGACGCAGCAAACCGCCCGGACGAGCCCGAGGCGAAGGCGGCTGTCGCGACGCTCCTCGACTACCTGCACGAGACGGTCAAGACCGACCTCACGCAGCTTTCGCATCTGACGCGTCTCGACGCGAGTGAAAACCTTGCCGTCGATACGTACACGCTGCGCAACCTTGAAATCACGCGCAACCTGCGCGATGGCGGCAAGAAGGACACGCTGCTCGACGTGCTCGATTTCACGAAGACGGCCATGGGCAGCCGCCTGCTCAAGAAATGGCTCGAGTCGCCGCTCCTCTCCATCGTCGCCATCGATATGCGGCTCGATGCCGTGCAGGAGCTCGTCGAGGACTTCGCGCTGCGCGATGCCCTGCGTTCAGCCTTTGCCGAGATTCGCGATTTCGAGCGCCTTTTGACGCGCATCGAGGTCGGCACGGCGAATGCGCGCGACCTGATTGCGCTGAAGCTCTCGCTCCAGATGCTGCCATCCATCACGGCGGCGCTCACACCCGTCCAGGCGAAGATGCTCCAGAATTCGGCGGCAGACATCTCGACGTATGACGAAGATGTCGATCTCCTGACGCGCGCCATTGTCGACGAACCGGGCCTGACCATCCGCGAGGGCGGCATCATCAAGGACGGCTACAACGCCGAGCTCGACGAGTACCGCCGCATCTCGCATGACAGCAAGTCGATGCTGCAGGAAATCGAGGAGCGCGAAAAGGCCGAGACGGGCATCAAGTCGCTCAAAATCGGCTACAACAAGGTGTTCGGCTACTACATCGAGGTGCGGAACAGCGGCGCCGACCTCGTGCCCGACCGCTACATCCGCAAGCAGACGCTCGCGAATGCCGAGCGCTACATCACGGAGGAGCTCAAGGAATTCGAGACGAAGATTCTCGGCGCACAGGAAAAAATCGTCCAGATTGAGTACAACCTCTTTGTCGAGGTGCGCGACCACATCAAGGAGCAGCTCGCGAGCATCCAGCAGACGGCGCATGCCATCGCGCGCGTTGATGTGCTGGCATCGCTCGCCGAGGCGGCGGTCAATTATGGCTACGTGCGCCCGCGCCTCGTGCCGGGCGGAGAAATCGACATCAAGGATGGCCGTCATCCGCTCGTCGAGCGCATCCTGACGCGCGACCTCTTCGTGCCGAACGATGCCCACCTCGACCACAAGACCTGCGAAATCATGCTGATCACGGGGCCGAACATGGCGGGCAAGTCGACGTACATGCGGCAGGTCGCGCTGCTGACGCTCATGGCGCAGGCCGGGAGCTTCGTGCCGGCCCGCGAGGCGACGATTTCGCCCGTCGACCGCATCTTCACGCGCATCGGCGCGAGCGACGACCTCGTCAGCGGCCAGAGCACGTTCATGGTCGAGATGAACGAAGTCGCGCAGATTCTGAAGTACGCGACGAAGGACAGTCTCGTCATCCTCGATGAAATCGGCCGCGGCACGAGCACGTTCGACGGCATGAGCATCGCGCGCGCCGTTGTCGAGTACATCGAAAAGAAGATTCATGCCAAGACGCTGTTTGCGACGCATTATCACGAGCTCACGGAAATGGAAGACGACCTCGTCAAAAACTACTGCGTCGCCGTCAAGGAGCGCGGCAAGGACGTTGCATTTTTGCGGCGCATCGTGCCGGGCGCGGCGGACAAGTCATACGGCATCCACGTCGCGCGACTTGCGGGCCTGCCGAAAGCCGTGCTGAAGCGCGCCGATGCCATTCTTTCCGAGCTCGAAAACGAGCAGGCAAAACTCGTCGCCATCGAACATGGCATGGAGGGCGAAAGCGTGGCGGATGGCGAACGTGCGGCCACTGCATCGAAAGGTGCAAAAGCGGCAAAGTCCGCACCGGTCGCAGGGCCCGCGATGGGCTCGCTGTTTGGTTCGGGCCTCAGCGATGCCTTGCTCGGCCTCGACATCATGACGATGACGCCGATTGAGGCGATGAACGAACTTTACAAGCTGCAGGAGCAGGCAAAGAGGGAGGCGGGCCTTTCATGAGCAGCATCCATGTGCTTGATGACAGCACCATCAACAAGATTGCGGCGGGCGAAGTCGTCGAGCGGCCCGCTTCCGTCGTCAAGGAGCTCGTCGAGAATTCCATCGATGCGGGCGCGAAGAAAATCGAAGTCGAAATCATGGCGGGCGGCACGAGCTTTCTGCGCGTGACGGACGACGGCAAGGGCATGACGGAAGAAGATGCGCATCTTGCCATCCTGCGCCATGCGACGAGCAAGATTCGCGAAGCCGCCGACCTCCAGACCATCGGCACGCTCGGATTTCGCGGCGAAGCGCTGCCGACGATTGCCTCCGTCTCGCGCTTTTCGATGAAGACGCGGCCCGCAGGCTCTGACCTCGGCACGGAAGTCGTCATCACGGGCGGCAAGGCGCCCGACATCCATGCGGCGGGCGCAAGCCTCGGCACGACGATCAAGGTCGAAGACCTGTTCTTCAACACGCCTGCGCGCAAGAAATTTCTCAAGACAAACCATACCGAAGCCGCACATATCAGCGACTTCATCACGAAGCTCGCGCTTTCGCATCCAGAAATCGCATTTCGCTTCATGAATAATAACAAGATGGCGCTCGTCACGCCGGGCAGTGGCAAGCTCTACGACGCCATCCGCGCCATTTATGGCAAGAACGTCTCAGATTCCCTGCTGGCGCTCGCGCTCGAAAATCCCGACGAGGGCCTGCGCATCTCCGGCTACATCACGAAACCGTCGATGCTCAAGAGCACGCGCGGCTGGCAGACGTTCATCGTCAACGGCCGCATCATCCAGAGCCGTGCCATCGCAAAAGCCATCGACAACGCCTATAAGTCGATGGTGCCGAAAAGCGGCTACCCGATGGTCGTGCTCTGCCTCGATGTCCCGCCGCGCACGGTCGATGTCAACGTCCACCCGCAGAAGAGCGAGATGAAATTCGAGGACGAAAGCCTGATTTTCAAGGCCGTCTACAAAGCCACGCTCGACGCCGTGCGGCCTGCGCAGGACCTCGGCCTCCAGCGCGTCGCGGCCGTCGTCGACCGGCCGTCCGTGCAGATGACGCAGGAGCCCATGCACTTCGTCCCTGCGACGGCACCTGCTCCGCGCCCCGTAAGCACGGCAGGCTATGCGCCGCGCACGCCGTATGAAGCCGTGCATCAGGGCGGCTTTGTTCCGCAAGGGAGCGGCACCGTGAGCTTTGCTGACGCGCAGAAAGAAATTGCGGCGTCGCGTGCCACGCATTATCCCGTGTATGAAGAAGCGGCGCAGAATGTGGCCGAAGCAGGGCAGGGCGGCGCGACGATGGCATCTGCCGACGCAAATGCCGCCACCGCTGCAGGCGAGGCGCAGGACGCCGCTGCCATTGCGGCAGAAAACGCCATGCTCTCTGACGGCGCCGTCATCCCGATCGGCCAGGTCAATCGCACGTACATCATCGCGCAGGACGCGAAGGGCCTCTACATCGTCGACCAGCATGCCGCGCACGAGCGCATCCTGTTCGACAAATTCTCGGCCGAGGCTGACGGCATCCCATCACAGCAGCTGCTCGTCCATCAGATGATGACGTTTGACGCAGGCGACGCCGCCCTCATCGAGGGGCATGCCGATCTCTTCGTCCATCTCGGCTTCCGTATGGAAGCGGCGGGCCCGCGCGACTACCGCCTGACGGAAGTCCCCGCCGACATCCCCGTCGCCGAAGCCGAAGACATCATCCGTGAAATCCTCACGAACCTCCACGACCTGCATGCCGCGAGCGCCGCCGAGCTCCGCAAGCACGCCCTCGCCACGACGGCCTGCCGCGCGGCCATCAAGGCGGGCGAAGAACTCAACTTCCAGCAGATGCAGATCATCCTCGACGAACTCTCCCGCACCGCCTACCCCTTCACCTGCCCCCACGGCCGACCGACCATCCTGAAATTCAGCACCGATGACCTCGCAAAGATGTTCAAGCGGACAGGCTTCGATCTGAAGAAGTAGCTTTCAGGCAAGCCCGTCTCCGAGGCAATATCATTTCGTGAAGGGATTCGATGTGCGTTGGCTCCCTCTCAGAGGGAGCTGTCAGCCGAATGGCTGACTGAGGGAGTCCCCTGCACGTCCAAACAATCAGCACGCCGTTTCTTCCGCGGGTGCGAGAAAGGAGTCCTGAACTTTGCAAGCCATCGTCACGACGAGCCGTGACCCGAACCCCGTCCATACCCATCTTGCCGAGCAGACGGCACAAAACCTCTCTATCCCGTACATCCCGCGCGGCACACTCTCCCTTTCGGAACTTCGCGAGCGTCACGATGCCCCCTGCATCCTCGTCGCGAAATCCGGCACGCTGATGCTCGAAACGCCGGACGGCGAGCTGTTCTTTCATCCGAACATGAGCCATCTGCGTGTCAAGAATCTCCGCAAGGGGCAGCATGACAACATGGCGCAGGCCATGGGGCTCGCGCCGGGCATGAGCGTCCTCGACTGCACGCTCGGCTTCGGCGCAGACGCCATCGTCGCGAGTTTCGTCACGGGCGCAGAGGGCCGCGTCGTCGGGCTCGAGAAGAGTCCCCTGATTGCCGCAGTAACCGCGCACGGCCTTGCGACGTTCGATCGCGAGAACGAAGTCATGACGGCCGCCATGCGCCGCATCGAGGCCCTCAACACTGCGGCCATCGACTACCTGCGCGCCCAGCCAGATGATAGCTTCGACGTCGTCTATTTCGATCCCATGTTCCGTCATCCGCTGATGCAGAGCGAGAACATGAACCCCCTGCGCTACGCCGCCGACCACGACCCCGTGAGCGAAGAAATGATGGCCGAAGCCCGCCGCGTCGCTCGCCGTCGCGTCGTGCTGAAAGAGACGAGCAAGAGCACGGAATTCGCGCGCCTCGGTTTCCCAGAAATCGCAGGCGGCCGCTACAGTCCCGTCCACTATGGCGTCTGGCGAAAAGAATGAACAAAAAACAGCCGCTGCTTTTTCGCAACGGCTGTTTTTAGTTCATTCAAGCCTCAAGTGACTGGGATGGAGCGGATGTAGGTTTTCAGAATCTCGTCCATAAACAGTAGACATCTCGGGGGATTCCCGACAAAGTACCTTGAAACCGGCGAACCCGCGTCAGCGGAGAGCCGTACATGGGGTTTCCTTGAATACAATCAAAAAAAGCGCGTGGCAAA
>JALEZZ010000029.1 GCA_022773585.1 Selenomonas sp.
ATAGCATGAGCCTCCGGTTTTGTATGTTTTGATTGGTACCTTAATTATACCGAACCGGTGCGGTTCATGCTATTTCTTTAGCTATAAATTTAGATTTTGTAAGGCTTCACGGGCATTTTGCACCTGCGAAGTTTGAGTAAAGGAATTAATCCAAATGCGAAAGACCACTGGGGCGAAAATGCTTTTATTTCAGCAATAGGCGGAAATTATAAAAAAATAGGTGGATATAATCTTGGGCGCTGGTATTCAATGGCGCAACTTTTAGCGGATTATGGTGCAGATTATACAGCGAGGGATCGTAACGGGAAAGATGCAGTGCAAATTGCATTGGACAGTAATGACTTGAGGCTATATAAAATGATGAAAGCCATTATAGCACGCGGCCCACAGCCATCAAAATATCAGCCGCCCGCAGGCACAGCCATCAGCATCGATAAGCCGGGTGGCAGCCGGACGGGCACTGTAGCCCAGTCCCATGCCGGCCGCGGCGCCACCGCGACCAAGTTCTCCGAAGTCTTCGTGAAATACAACGACGCATCGAATGTCATCTATAACGAACTCACCAAGAGCCTGAAGGTCGACATGACGAAGCCCGAGCAGAAGAAGGCGGCGCTTGCCAAAGAAGCGGACGCCATCAAGGAGCTCAGGAAGCTCAACGAGAAGATGGCGAAAGAAGACCCGCTGAAAGGTCTCAAGGGCTACAGCGTCGGCGAGCGCGAGAAATTCACGGACGCCTTCGACGGCATCCGCGAAAAGAACGAAGCGATGATTGCCTACATGGAATATTGCGTCGCCCATCCAGACGACGCCCAGGAAGACCAGCTCACCGCCCTGACCCAAGCCGTCCTGACCGCCCACGAGACCCAGAAGCAGCGCGTGGACGCCGTGCTGGCGTTGATCAAGAACTAAGAGATTTGATAATTGAATTCGTTTTATGACTGTGAAATGAAAGAATATTGACTGGGTAAAAGGTTCCAAGTGTGAAGCCGTTCCGTCCCAAAGAAAAAATAAATACTTCGAAAATATAAAGAATCCCTTGACGTAACAGACCTAGTTTGTTAAAATACATAAAAGAAAAGAAAAATGTCTTTTGACAAAGGATTGGGGTCTTTACAATGGATAAGAAGAAACTCATCACGTCAGGAGTCCTCGCGACCTTAGTCGCCGTCTCTGGGCAGTTCGTCCAAGTCGGTACCGCAAGCGAGGGCTCTTTTTTCGGTCTGCAAAGAGCGGAAGCGTTCGGTATCAAGTTGCCGAAGATCAAGATGCCGAAAATCAATATCGGCGGGCATGGCGATGTGAGCGATGCCTTGCAAGGCGCGGCAGACCAGGCGGTGGACAAGGCGCAGAATGCGGCTAAGGAGGCTGCGAAGCAGCAGCTTGAGAAAGCGCTTAATGTTGATCTTGATAGTCTGGGCAACCATCGTGACGACATGATGAAGAATCTTGCTTATGCAGCACGCATGGAAGCGATTGCTTCTCATCGCTGGCTTTTGGTGGTTGGTGCGAATCCAGCCCCCGCAGTGGCAGCTTCGAATGCATCGACGGAATTTGCTCGTCGGGGAGATTTTTCGTTTGGTAGCGTCAAGAGCTTTACAGAACAGTATCTTCCTGACATGACGATGACCGAAAATGAAAAAGCTGCCTATGCAAAGGCCGCATCTGATCAAACTGCTCTTGCCTTGCAGGAAAATCAGGAACGCATCATGGAAGCGAAGAAAGCTCGTAGAATGGCGGCGGTTTACAACGGTCTTGCTGTCCGGGATGCATCTTTCATCATTACGCAGTCAGCAAAGTCCATTGCAAAAGCCAAAGATTTGAATGATGTCATCGCGCAGGCAAAGGATTTTGCAGAAATCGCGAAGACGGCGCAGGCTTTCATCTCGGCGGAAAAGAAGGTTTCGAAAGAGCGCGCAGCAGCGACGAAGAAAGCAGAAAAGGCGTCGAACGTCAAAGACCCGTCGAAAGCAGAATACGAGGCATATGGCAAGGCTCGCGTCAATGAGATGATGTAAGGAAGGGATGCCAGATGAAATTCTGGGAAAAGTTTTTTCAAGGCAGCATCTGCTTGCTGGCAACTGGCGCGTTCTTGCTTCTGCCGATGACGGTTGAGGCAGCGGCAAAGCCGCGGGTTAACTGGGCTCCAAATGTCTTTTGCGCTGGCGAAGTGACACCAGCGAGTCTTGTGGCCGTGCCGGGTGTCTCGGACGAGATAGCAAAGACCATCACGGAACGCCTTGAACAGCTCGATAGCCAGGGCAAGTTGCCATTCGTGCTGAACAAGCAGGGGACGGGTTCGTTGGATGCACATGAGCTGTCCGACGACAGTCTTTCGATTCAGCCGTTCGCCGTTCTCGATACTTCTCTGGACAGCAAGATGACCATTGATGGGAATACCGTTTACAAGTCGATTGTGCTCAGCGGTTTGGATGTCGCTGTAGCAATCCGCGATTCTGAAACGCATCAGTATCGTATGCTTGGCATGATTCCTCTCAATACGTATACGAAACTGGAAGGGACGACACCTTTCACACTGGAGCAGAAAGCGCAGGCATATTCTGCAATCACGCAGAATATGATACGAGAACAGCTGGACTTCAGCAAGAATAAGAAGCTCTTTCAGCATCTGGAAGAACGGAGCGTCGGCCCGTCGGATGATTTGTGGCAGGTGTCCGATGTCGCGGTCGGCTCGAAGAAAGCACAGGAAATCTATGGCGATCAGACGGACAAGCTCCGTCGCATTGTTGCTTCTTTCTTTGCTTCGAATTATCAGCAGGCGACGGGACGGACAGTCCTGCCATCGGCATTGGAAACGGGCTACTATTCGAAGGACGCCAAGGCAAACTCCCGAGCGTTCTCTCTGAACAGCCCGCTCGAAAGCGCTACGATGGTTGTTCCGGAAGCTGAGAACAAAATCGTGCTCGATGTCTGCGGTGTGAACAGCGCCGTCATGGACGAAGACAAGTCGGATGTTAAACGCCATGTCGTCTATCGTGCATGGTTGCGCGGTCGTCCTGCAAATGATCAGCCGGGAGCAGCAACAGAAAAGACTGTGGATCGAATCGGCATGGAGGCAGAGTACAAGACGGGCAACGTTTCTGTCAAGAATAGTTTGGTGAACACATATACGCTTCTCTATCTTGACCTCTCGTCCGACCTCGGGCAGGTCATGGGTGGCAAGAAGCCGAAGAAGAAATGATGCAGGAGGCGACAAGATGAAGCAGAGGTTACGGAACGCGCTCCTGCCGATGGTCTTCGGTCTCGGGCTCGTCTTCCTGCCCGCAGGACTGTGTTCGGCAGAGGTTGTCGAGGGACAAGCGCCGATTATTGACGGAAATGTCTCGAAAGCGCAGTACGAGGCCCGTCAAGATGCTATGCGCACCTTTGTTGAGAACAAGGTTGGCGTGCAAGTGGAAAGCTCGACGGAAGTGGATATGGGCGCGATTGTCTCCGACCATATCCTTACGAAGTCGGACGGCTATGTATCCGTAAAGCGCGTTGTAAAGCAGCAGCGGGTCGGGAATATCTATATCGTACAGCTGGATCTCGACGCAAGTCCGAACATGATTGAGACCGCCAAGGAAGATGTGCAATCCAAGCTGGAATCGCTGTCAAAGGAATCTTCTCGATATGGTGTATCGGTCGCAGTTATCGGCTACAATGAAACTGGTGGCTTGAAAACATTGTCGGACACGAACCGTTATGTCAAGAGCATTTTGGCGGACCAAGGATTTTGGGTGCGCGGCGGAGATGCCGTCCTCAAATATATGGGGCAGAACCAAGGCATCCCAGATACAGATATGACTGTTGCTGTGCGTCAGATTGCTCGAAAGAATCGAGGCACACATGAGAATGCGCTTCTGCGTGGCACATTGACGACGAAAGATGTCCGAAAGGACGGAAATTCCTATATTGCAACGGTGCATGCATCGTTCGAGCTCATCGGTCTTGACGATGATACATCGAACAGTTTCGATGGCTACTTTACGGCAGCTGCATCGAATTACGACAAGGCTGTTGCCAATGCAGAAAATGATGCGACGCGTGAAGCTGTGAACGCGCTTGGACAGAAAGCGCTGAAAACTGTGCAACGAGAGGATCAAGGCGGAATGCATCATATCGAAACGGTTATGGTGTTCCAGAACCTGAGCGGTATGGCACAGGCGAAATCCATTCTTGCTGCATTGAACAATGCAGGAAATATCGAAGTTGTCCGCTATGGGATGAATGATAGCAGTACGTTGCAGGTTTTTGCGGAAGCAACAGGCTACAAGAGTATCGGAGCATTACAAGACTTCATCACGGGACAGTTTGATTGCATGCCAGCTTCTGACATGGGCGATTCTGTCGGAAGCAGCAAGATGGTGTTCAATTTCTGATGTACGTATGTGTGACGAATCTAGGTGATACTATGAAGAAATGGAAATGTGCTCTCATGGCTATGGCGATTGGCCTGGGCGGCATTTTCATCACACCGGCTGGCAGAGCAGATGCCGCACCCTCGCTTTTCACTGTTTGTGGCGAAGCGTCAGATGGCAGCAAGGATACTGCCGTACGCGATGCACAGAAGAAAGCGGTCAAGAAGGCATTGGTACGTTTGATGACGGAAGACAATCCGCAGTTCCAGACCATCCTTTCCAGCTATCGTTCTTATGCGGCAGAGCCGCAGGTCTTCAACAAGAAAACGCAGAATGGAAAACTCTTGCTGTTCAGCAAGGTGCCTGTCGATGTGGATGCCATGCGTGAGGCAATCAGCCAGTCAAACAGCATCCAACAAGATCAGCATCGGAAGCTGAAGGCCTTCTTCCTCGTGCGTGTGACGGGGTTGCCATCAAATGGGGATGATGTCGCGGGGCAGGAAAAAGTCCTTTCGACATATAATGATACCTTCGAGCGCTTGGGGTTCCAAGTGGCGACTAAGGATGCTACGTTCAATGCACTGGCTCCTTATCGTCAGATTCCCTATGATGCATACTATCAGCAAATGGTGCAGAAGGTCGAGACAGATCCGGAATTTATGAATGTCACAATGGCTGTCATCGGCGAAGTGGCTGTCAAGGGAAAGGGAAAGGAGGCTGCTGGATTCCTGCGGGAAGTTGATGTCGAGATTAAGGCGTACGATGCTTTGTCGAAAAAAGAAATCGCGTCGTATTCTGAGACATACGAGCTTCAGCACAAAAATCCGAAGCTGGCAGATGAAATGCTTCTCCAGAAGGCAGCTGTCAACTCCGCCCGCGCCATCGCCGACCAGACATCGACGTATTGGCAGAAGCGGTGAAAGGAGGGATTCCTCTCATCAGGAAACCATCAGATTTCCATCGAATGTTTATGGACAATTTGCACAGTGACGATTATAATGAAGAAAATGAAGTTGTCAAAGTTGTTCAAGGCTGACAAAGATTCAGGGGGTAGGAAATTATGAAATGCATTTCCCGTATGATGACGGCGCTCCTTGCGGCGGCGCTGCTCATCGTCATGACGGCAGCGAGCGCGTTCGCTGCCACGTCCGGCGTTGACTGGTCGGATCAGAAGATCACGGTGCAGGGCATGGGCGTCGCTCCGGCGAATGCCCGCACGGCGGCACAGGCCCGCATGCTCGCGCGCCGCGCAGCTGTCGTTGATGGCTACCGTCAGATCGCCGAAATCGTCAAGGGCGTCAATGTCGATGGCGAGACGACGGTCGAGAACATGATGGTCACGAATGATGTCGTGAAGACGAAGGTCTCTGCGCTCGTGCAGGGCGCGCGCGTCGTTTCTGAGGAAGCGACGTCGGATGGCGGCTACATCGTGAACATGGAAGTCTCCATGTTTGGTGTTTCGGATTCCCTCGCAAGCGCTGTGCTCGAGAAGCCGGCACAGCAGGAGAGCTTCCCAGAGCCGGTTGCTTCCGTCGCTCCGAGCACGCCGACGACGGTGGATGTCCACGTCCAGGTTGGCACGGGCACGACGACGCCGAGCACGCCGTCCGTCACGGTGCCGAGCACGGTGCCGTCGACGTCCACGGCTGGCACGCGCCCGACGCATGGTTCTTCCGCTGCCTCCGCTCCTTCCGGCCAGGCCATCGGCGGCTACACGGGCCTCATCGTGGATTGCCGCGGCCTCGGGCTGAAGCCGGCGATGAGCCCGGTCATCAAGAATGCGAACGGCCAGGCCATCTATGGCTACAAAAACCTCGATTATGACAAGGTCGTCTCGGGCGGCATGGCTGGTTACACGACGGACATGAGCCGTGCATCGCGCGCTGGTTCGAACCCGCTCGTCGTCAAGGCTGTGAGCCTGGATAGCGGCGCGAACCCGGTCCTTTCGGTTGCTGACGCGAACCGCGTCCTCATCGAGAACGGCGCGACGGGCTTCCTCGATGCGACGAACGTCGTGTTTGTGAGATAATCAGAATCCTTCGGGCAGTTGCACGAAAAAGGTGCAACTGTCCTTTTTTTATGCTACAATAAAGGCGGTCCATCGAACCCGATTCGTATTCATTGGAAGGGGTTTTTTCCATGGAATTTCTGATTGTACTGGCCTTTGTCGCAGCGTTTCTCGCGCTCGTGACGGGGGCGCTCGCGCTCGTCGGCGTGCGCGGGGTCAAGGAGCCGGCCGCAAAGGTGCCGGAGCTCGAGGAAGAGGTCGAGCACCTCAAGGCGCGCGTCACGGAGCTCGAGGCGCAGATGAAGGCGCTGGAGCCGAAGAAAGCGCCGCCTGCACCGAAGAAGGACGGCAAGCCGTGGGATGATTTTCTCGCGGACTACAACCTGCTCGCGGCGAGCCTCGATGGCCCGCAGAGCCAGGAGGCGTGCGACCGGTTCTTTGCGCTGCACCAGCTCAAAGGGCTCATCTGCCTCGACCCTGCCGCGCAGGAGAACGGCAAGCCCGCGCCGAAGTTCGTCGAAGTCGCGCAGGCGGCGAAGAGCGCTTATTGGGCGCTTTCCCTTGGCGAGGGGGACAAGCAGTTCGCCATCGTCCCGAATCCCGTGAAGGGCTACACGAAGAATCTTCACGAGAAGGGCGGCATGAAGGAGACGTTTGCCTCGAATTTCGAGGAGAAGGATGCCATGCGCGTGCAGGTGAAGCTGCCGGCGCTCTTTTCCCATGAGGCCGGTGCGTGGAAGATTGCACAGCCGGGCATCGTAAAACTGCTAGAGGAACATGAGTAAATAGAAAAGGAGCAGACGCATCATGTACACACTTCCCAATGACAGCTACCTTGGCAAGTATCCAGAAATCGACCCAGAGGCTTTCATCGCACCGGGCGCGGTCGTGCTCGGCGACGTGAAGATGGCAAAGTATTCGAGCCTCTGGCCCTGCGCAGTCGTGCGCGGCGATGTCAGCTACATCCGCATCGGCGAGGCGTCGAATGTGCAGGACTGCGCGTGCCTCCATGTCGCGAATGACGGCCCGTGCATCATCGGCGACTACGTGACAATCGGCCACGGCGCCATCGTCCATGCCTGCACGGTCGGCGACAATGTCCTGATCGGCATGAATGCGACGGTGCTGACGGGCGCGAAAATCGGCAGCGGCTCGATCATCGCAGCGGGCGCGCTCGTCAAGGAAAACGCCGTCATCCCGCCGAACTCGCTCGTCGTCGGCGTGCCGGGCGTGGTGAAGCGCCAGATCAACCGCATCGACTCCATCCATGCGCAGGCCATCAAGTACAAGACGGCCTGGGCGAAGGGCTACGGCGTCGCTCCGAACATCGGCGGCGAGCTCTACCACGGGGAACAGATTGTCTAAAAGAAAGTCAGGAATATGCCAGATAACGCAGAAACCAAGCGCGCCGAAGAAGTCCTCCGTCCCGGCCAGTTCGTCCACCTCGGCATCCCCGATGAAGATGCGGAAGACGGCCTGCGCATCATGCAGGGCCGCCTGATTGAGCTCGCGCTCCGCTATTTCGCTGTCGAGCTCAAATGTCCCGTCAAGGAGTTCCTCTCGTCGCCGGATGCGGGCACGGAAATCGCCTGCGCTGTCGCGGGAGATGGCTGCGTCTACCGCTTCCCTGCGGGCTTCCGCAGTTCGACGCGCCTGCCGGAGCAGCAGTGGTTCCTCGACAAGCCGGAGACGGTCTCGCGCATTCAGATGCGCGAGTTTGTCCGCGTGCCGCTCGAGCTGCCCATCGCCGTCCGCCTGCCGGGCGGCCACGGCAGCCTGCACACAGCGAAGGACACGACGCTCGTCGACATCAGCGGCGGCGGCCTTTCCTTCGTCAACGACGGAAAAGTCCTGCTCTCGGCGAACATCGCCGTCGATATCCCGGAGGTCCCGGGGTACGGCCAGCTCAAGGCGCATGCCCGCGTCAAGCGCTGCACGCCAATCACGACGCCGACGGGGCGCACGGTCTACCATATCGGTGCGGAATTCGAGGCGGACGACTTTTCCCATGCCGAGCAGGAGCGCCTGATCCAGACGGTCTTCGACCTCCAGAGGAGCTATCTCCAGCGCGGCCTGCGCATGCCGAACATCGACCATACGCATCGGAGCTCAGCCAAAGATTTTCCGGAGGAAGTCCAGAAAGATTTATGAAAATCACGATTGTCTGTGCAGGCAGGCTCAAGGAGAAATACCTGACGGCCGGGATTGCAGAATACAAGAAGCGGCTGACGCCGTTCACGCAGTTCGAGATTCGCGAAATCCACGAGGAAAAGATGCCCGACGCGCCTTCGGACGCGGAAAAGCAGCAAGTTTTGGGCCGCGAGGGCGAGCGCCTCTTGAAGCAGGTGCCGGATGGCAGCTACCTCTACGTCCTCGACGTCTATGGCGAGGAGAAGAGCAGCGAGGAGCTCGCAGAAGAGCTCGGCCGCCTCATGGTGCAGGGCCGCAGCAGCATCACGTTCCTGATTGGCGGCGCGTTCGGTCTTTCCGAGGCCGTCCGCCGCGCCGCTGACTGCCGCCTGTCGTTCTCGCGCATGACGTTCACGCACCAGATGGTGCGCCTGCTGCTCGTCGAGCAGATCTACCGCGCGTTCAAGATCCAGCGCGGCGAAAAGTACCATTGGTAATGCGAATGCAACGAGAGAGCGGCCGCACGGATGTGCGGCCGCTCTCTCGTTCTTTCTATCGTCTTATTTTTTGATGATCAGCGCCATGAACACGAGGTCTTCCGTCTTCGAAGCGTTCTCGATGCCGTGCTTTTCGCCGTCTGGGCAGAATGTCGTCGCGCCCGCGTGGAGCGTGACCTCCTTGCCGTTGTCGTTATAGAGCGCCGTGCCCGAGAGGATGTGGTACGTCTCCGTGTTGCCGTGGTGCTCGTGAACGCCGATGGAGCAGCACGGCGGGATGATGACTTTTGCGTACATGTCGCACTTGCCGTCGAGCTCCTTGTCCGTCAGGAGCTTGACGATCGTGATCGTGCCTTTGCCGCCTGCTTTTTCCGTGGCCTGCGTGGGGTTCGGTTCGATGAATGCCATGGGAAAACTCTCCTTTTCTCTGCCTTTCCTTTTTCAGGGAAGTCTGCTAAAATATCATATACTGACTTGTTTCGATACGGATGCGGAGATTCCTCTTTTTCTTGGGAATTTGCGCTTTTTCTTTCCAGATTCTCCGGGCCGCTGTGCGGCTCTTTTTTGAGGAGGCACGGCGTGACATCATGGTCTATCTGTTGAAATTCGGCGCGAGCTGGGTGCTGCCGCCGGGCTGCTTCATCGTGGCGTTTTTCGCGCTCGCCTGGTATGCGTGGAAGAAGCGCCATCAGAAGAAGATTGCGGCCATCCTCGCGGGGCTGACGCTCATTTTCTACCTGCTCTGCACGGGCTATGTCGCGGAAAAGACGATGGGCTGGCTCGAGTCGGCGTACTGGCCGCCCGAGCATCCGCAGGGCGACGTCATCATCATGCTCGGCGGCGGCGCGATGCCGGATTCGCCGGATGTCGATGGCGTCGGCGCGCTCTGCGCCGATCCTGCCAACCGCCTGCTGACGGCTGTGCGGCTCCAGCGGCAGCTCGGCATCCCTATCCTTCTCTCGGGCGGGCAGGTCTACGAGGACACGGGCGCCGAGGCAAAAATCGCAAAGCGCATGCTCATGAGCCTCGGCGTGCCCGAAAGCATGATTCTCGTCGAGACGAAGAGCATCAACACGACGCAGAATGCGAAGTTCTCGGCCGAGATTCTGCGCGAGCAGGGCTTCTCGCGGCCGCTCCTCGTGACGAGCGCGTTCCACATGAAGCGCGCCGTGCTGAACTTCGAGAAGCAGGACATCACGGTCACGCCGTATCCGGCCGACTATCAGGTCACGCACCATCCGGTCTTCCACTACACGAAACTGCGGCCGCAGACGGAGGCGTTGCTCAATAATGTCACGGTGCTGCAGGAATCGCTTAGAACCCTAGTGACGAAGTACATCGAGTAAGTGCGTGGTTCCTTACTACTCCTTCCGACCCCCTTCGGGGGCCACCTCCCTCTAGAGGGAGGCTGATATACAGGGACAGGCCCCCTCTAGAGGGGGCTGTCACCGAAGGTGACTGGGGGAGTAGTAGGGTGCTGTAGCCGAACGATGATATCCATCCATTCTAAAGTCCAAGAGGCAATCTATGACCAAAGATTTAACCGTTGGTGAGCCCGCCAAGCTCATCTTCTTTTTCACGCTCCCGCTCATCGCGGGCAATATCTTCCAGCAGCTCTACGCTTTCGTCGATACGCTGATTGTCGGCCGCTTCCTCGGCGTCGAGGCGCTCGCGGCCGTCGGCTGCACGGGCGCGCTGATGTTCCTCGTGCTCGGCTTCATCATGGGCTTCTCGGGCGGCCTCACCATCTACACGGGCCAGCGCTTCGGCGCGGGGGATGCGGTGGGTGTGCGGCGGAGCTGTGCGGCCTGCATCGTGCTGTCCACCGTTATCGGTCTCATCATGACAACGTTTTCCGTCGCCATCTGCCGCCAGCTGCTGATCTGGATGCAGACGCCGCCGGAAATCATCGACGGTGCATATTCCTTCATCAGCATCATCTACATGAGCATCCCGATTTTCGTGCTGCTCCAGACGCAGTCGAACCTCCTGCGCGCGCTCGGCGACAGCCGCACGCCGACAATCATCATGGCCATCGGCCTCACAACGAACATGATTCTCGAGCCCGTCGTCATCGGCATCCTCGGCTGGGGCATCCCGGGCGCCGCGCTTGCGACCGTCGCATCGCAGGTCATCGGCATGGTGCTGACGTACGTCCACATCCGCCGCAAAGTCCCCGCACTCCACACGCATGCGGCCGACTGGCGGCCTGACCGCCATCTCTACTGGGAGCACCTGCGCCTCGCGCTGCCGATGGGGTTCCAGTCGAGCATCATCGCCATCGGCTCCGTCGTGCTGCAGGCCGCGCTCAACACGCTCGGCCCGACGGCTGTCGCCTCGTACGCCGCCGCGCAGAAAATCGAGTCCATCGCCATGATGCCGATGATGTCGTTCGGCATCGCCATCGCGGCCTACGCCGCGCAGAACTACGGCGCGCAGAAATTCCGCCGCATCGGCGAGGGCGTGCGCAAGTGCTCGTACATGTCGCTGTCGTTCTCCGTCGTCGTCGGCATCGTGCTGATTCTCTTCAGCCCCGCGCTGCTTCGGCTCTTCGTCGGCGACGCCGAGGGCGCGGCCGATGTCATCAGCTACGGCCACGAGTACCTCATCGTCAACGGCTCGATGTACTGGGTGCTCTCGCTGCTCTTCATCTTCCGCAGTACGCTGCAGGGCCTCGGCCAGAGCGTCGTGCCGACTGTCGCGGGCGTCATGGAGCTCGTCATGCGCACGGCGGCCGCGTTCTTCCTCGTCGGCTGGGTCGGCTACCTCGGCGCCTGCCTCGCGAACCCCATGGCCTGGGTCGGCAGCTGCGTGCCGCTCACGATTGCCTTCTTCTGGACATGGCGCGGCTTCAAGAAGCGCGTCGACCTTGAGACCGTCTGAGGGCGGAATTTTGTTTGCAGGAATATGATTCTTGTAATACAATGAAGGAAACGGAACGTATCGGAGGTCATCATGGACAAACAAGAACTCAGTTCGTTCGTCGCGGAACGTGCGGCGAAGTGCAACATCCTCGTCGTCGGCGACGTCATGCTTGACAAGTACTATTACGGCGAGGTCAACCGCATCTCGCCCGAGGCGCCTGTGCCCATCACGCATGTCACGTCGCAGAAAGAGACGCTCGGCGGCGCGGCGAACGTCGCGCACAACCTCGCGCGGCTCGGCTGCCGCACGTCGATTGCGGGCTATGTCGGCGAAGACTACCACTGCCAGAGCCTCGAAGAGAAACTCACGGCGCGGGGCATCGATTTCCGCGGGCTCGTCCACACGGATCGTCCGACGACGACGAAGCTGCGCGTCATCGGCGGCCACCAGCAGATGCTGCGCCTCGACTTCGAGGAGACGACGCCGCCGGATGTCGTCTACATCGCGCGCATGCAGAACTACATCGCGCAGAAGCTCAGCGAGAGTCTCGATGCCATCGTGCTCTCGGACTATGACAAGGGCACGTGCACGGAGTCGTTCTGCCAGTACATCATCAAGACGGCGCATGCGCACGGCGTGCCTGTGCTCATCGATCCGAAAGGCAGCAACTGGTCGAAGTACGCGCATGCGGACTACCTGACGCCGAACCTCAAGGAAATCAACGAAGTGCTCCTCGAGCCCATCCGCAACAAGGACGAGGCCGTCGAGCGCGCCGCGCACTACGCGATGCGCAAATACAAGCTCCGCAACCTCATCGTCACGCGCTCGGAGGCCGGCCTCTCGCTCGTGCAGGACGAGCGCACGATGCACATCCCGACGCGCGCGCAGGAAGTCTTCGACGTCTCGGGTGCCGGCGATACCGTCATCGCCGTCTTCGCCATGGGCCTCGCGGGCGGCCTGCCGGCCCGCGAAGCCGCCTTCCTCGCGAACTTCGCCGCCGGCGTCGTCGTCGCGAAGCTCGGCACGTACGCCGTGAGCAAGGAAGAACTCCTCGCCGCGCTCGCGATGCTGCCAGATGGTGTCATCGGAGAATGATGTTTTGAAGGCTCCCTCTCAGAGGGAGCTGTCAGCGAAGCTGACTGAGGGAGTCTCACAAGATGGACGTGTGAGATGTGCGATTGCATCTTATACGGGCATCGAAGTGACTGCGCAGCCCGTGTAAGCTACCATCATGCATTTCATAAGACGTGCTTGTGAGACTCCTTCTGCCCTTCGGGCACCTCCCTCTGAGAGGGAGGCAGAAATTTGAGAGTTGGCCCCCTTGCGAGGGGGCTTTTTTATTGCCCGCCCTCAGCGTACACGAAAAAAAACCGCCGCGGCCTACGCCGTGGCGGTTTCATTTTCAAATGGTGACCCAGGGGGGATTCGAACCCTCGACCCTTTGATTCGTAGTCAAATACTCTAATCCAGCTGAGCTACTGGGCCATGTCGTCTGCATCTCTGCAACCAACAATAAATAGTATATCTGTCGCCGCGTCGTTTGTCAAGAAAAAATATGCAGCGGTGAAAAAATTTTGTTCAAGGGGTAGCGCAGACGGGCGGGAGAGGGTAAAATATGAATAGCATTCACAAACGGGAAAGGAGTGCGCGCCACATGGCAGAGAAGAAGCTCACACGCGAGCAGAAGAAGGTCGTTTACCGCAAGGCCATCCTCGAGGCGGCGAAGCAGGAATTCATCCGCAAGGGCTACAAGGATGCGTCCATCGCGGCCATCATGGAGGCGGCCGGTCTCGGCGTCGGGACGTTCTACAATTACTTTTCGTCGAAAGAGGAAATCCTCATGCAGCTGCTCGCAAACCTCCTGCGGGAGGTGACGGACGAGCTCGCGCAGATGAAGCAGGCGGGCGAGCCTGCCTGCAAGCGGCTGACGGAAGGCTGCCATCTCATGGCGCAGCTCTTGGACGAGAACCAGTACGTGCTTGCGCTGTTCCTTTCCGTCGGCGGCCACGGAGGAAAGGGCGGCCACCCGATGGCGGCGGGAAAACCGCCGACAGCAAAGCCGAAAGGCGCGGGCGGAGCGCCGAGCCGTGCACCGCAGGTGAAAGACCTGTTCCTCCAGATCATCGAGGAAGGACAAGCCGAGGGCTCGATCTGCAGCGACGTTTCCGCGCCCATCATCGCGGAGATGCTGCATTCGACGTTCCAGTCGGCGGCGTTCAGCCGCGCGGGCGTGCCGTTCCGTGAGAATTTCGAGCAGAAGTTCCGCCTGCTGCTCGAGGGCATGCAGGCGAAGTAAGCCTCTCCCGCTGGGAGAGGTGGCACGCGAAGCGTGACGGAGAGGGTAGCTACGTACCGAATTTTTGATAACAAGGGAGTTTTTATATCTATGATCAGTGTAACGAAACTGCTGTTCGCGCGGGATTATTTCGGCGACCGCCTGCGCTATACGAAATCCGCACATGCGATGAAGAATGGCGCGTCCGAAGGCGTCGGCCCCGTCGTCGTCTGGAACTCGACGAAGACGTGCAACCTCAAGTGCATGCACTGCTACATGAAGTCGGATGCGAAGAAGTACAAGGACGAGCTCACGACGGACGAGGCGAAGAAGTTCATTGACGATCTCGCAGACTTCCATGTGCCCGTGCTGCTGTTCTCGGGCGGCGAGCCTCTCATCCGCCCCGACTTTTTCGAGCTCGCGGATTACGCGGCCAAGGCCGGCGTGCGGCCGACGCTTTCGACGAACGGCACGCTGATCACGCGCGAGGTTGCGCAGCGCATCAAGGACATCGGCGTCGGCTATGTCGGCATCTCGCTCGACGGCCTGCGCGATGTCAATGACAAGTTCCGCGGAGCCCCCGGTGCCTACGAAAAGGCGATGAAGGGCATCGAAAACTGCGTGGCCGTCGGCCAGCGTGTCGGCCTGCGCTTCACGATCAACCAGCACAACGCGCGCGAGCTCGACAAGATTTTTGACTTCATCGAGGCCGAGAACATCAACCGCGTCTGCTTCTATCATCTCGTCTACAGCGGCCGCGGCGAGGCCATGGTGCACGACGACCTCACGCACGAGGAGTCGCGCGCGGCGATGGATACGATCATCCGCCGCACGAAGGATTACGAGGCGCGCGGTCTCCAGAAAGAAATCCTGACCGTCGACAACCACTGCGACGGCATCTATATGTATCTCAAGGCGAAAGAAGCGGGCGATGACGCGGCCGCCGAGCAGATCATGAAGTACCTCTCGATGAATGGCGGCAACCGCTCCGGCATCGCATTCGGCGAGGTCGATCCTCTGGGCTACGTCCATCCTGACCAGTTCACGCAGCATCATACGTTCGGCAACGTGCGCGAACAGAGGTTCGGCGACATCTGGCAGGACGTCACGAATCCCATCATGGCGGGCCTCAAAGACCGCAAGCCGCTCCTCAAGGGCCGCTGCGCGAAATGCAAGTGGCTGGACCGCTGCAACGGCAATTTCCGCACGCGCGCCGAGGCGGTCACGGGCGACTTCTGGGCGTCCGACCCCGCCTGCTATCTGACGGATGAGGAAATCGGTCTCTGACGGTCTGCGGCTCGTGGAAGAGAGGGGATGACACGATGGACTTGACGGAATTCTGGCAGGCACAGGCAGCCTGCGACACGCGCCGCATGGCGGACGTGCTCATGGCGCATCCGCCAGAAGCATTCATGGGCGCATCTGGGGGAGATCATCCGCTGGATGCCGCCAGCGTGCTGCTGTTCGAAGGCTTCCAGGCACTGCGAGCCGGAGACTTTGACCGGGCGGAGCGCTGTGCGGATGCGGGGAATGCCATCCTGCAGGCGCGCGGGACGGAGACATGGTTCGACCTTTTCAAATGCAAGGCCATCGCGCTGTATCAGCGCGGCGAATTTGCGGGCGCGCTCCCATTTTTCGAGGGGCTCGATGAACACGGTGCCTGCGACCCCGAAACGCTCACGTATTATGGCAATACGCTCATGCACCTCGGACGCACGGCCGAGGCGCGTCCGCTCTATCTCCATGCCGCGAAATATTTCCCCGAGGGCGGGGCGCCGCTAGAAAACTTCCTCCTGTCGCTCGGCAGCAGCGTGGAAACAGGAGACGAGGTGTTTGACGCCCTGCTCAAGGGCACGACTTGGACGGGCCGACTGCAGGAGCCGCCGGTGCGGGAAATCCCGGCCGTTTCGCTTGCTGACACGTTCGGCTTCCCCATCTTCATCAACTGCCGTGACCGCCTCGGCTGCCTCCGGCGGCTCGTCACGTGGCTGCTCGACGCTGGCTATCACTGCATCTATCTCATCGACAACGCTTCGACGTATCCGCCGCTGCTCTCGTATTATGAAAGCTTCGCAGGCGATCCGCGCGTGACCATCCTGCGCCTCGAGCGCAACTACGGCTACCAGGCACTCTGGTCGGCGGGCATCCTGCGCAAGCTTGACATCCGGAGCCCGTACGTCTATACGGACCCTGACGTCCTGCCGGTCGAGGACTGCCCGCGCGGCCTCGTCGCGCGTCTCTACCAGATTCTCTGCCGCTATCCGCAGCTTGACAAAGTCGGGCCGGGCCTCCGGACGGACGACCTGCCGCCTGCTCAGCAGGGCACGCGCGCATACGAAGCGCAGTTCTACCATGTGCCGCTCGAAGAAGCCATCTGGTATGCGCCGCTCGACACGACGTTCGCGCTTTACGCGCCCATCCGGCATTATGCGGCCGCACAGGCCGTCCGCACGACGGGACAACTCATGGTGCGCCATCTGCCGTGGTATCTCGATCCGGCACGCCTGCCTGAGGACGAAGCGTACTATGTGGCACATGCAGATGCGAGTTCGTCGTTTGCAAAAGGCTTGAACAAAGGAGAAAACGAATGAACATTGTCTCTTGGAATGTGACGAACGCCTGCAACATGTACTGCGCCCACTGCTACCGCGACGCGGGCTGCAAGGCCGAGGACGAGCTCTCGACGGCGGACGCGAAAAAGCTCCTGACCGAAATCAAGCGCGCGGGCTTCCAGATCATGATTTTCTCGGGCGGCGAGCCGCTGATGCGGCCGGACATCCTCGAGCTCGTGAAATTCGCGGACGGCCTCGGCCTGTTCCCCGTCTTTGGTACGAATGGCACGCTGATCACGCCGCAGATGGCGAAAGACCTCAAAGCGGCCGGCGCCCGTGCGATGGGCATCTCGCTCGACTCGCTCGACGCGGCAAAGCACGACAAGTTCCGCTCGTTCCCAGGCGGCTGGCAGGGTGCGGTCGATGGCATGAAGAACTGCAAGGCGGCCGGACTGCCATTCCAGATTCACACGACCGTCATGGACTGGAATGCGCCCGAGCTCGAGGACATGATTGATTTTGCCGTCGAGATCGGCGCGCGCGCGCACCACTTCTTCTTCCTCGTGCCGACGGGACGCGCGGCGACCATCGAAGAGGAGAGCCTGCGCGCCGAGCAGTATGAGGACGTCCTGACGCGCATCATGAAGAAGCAGCAGACCGTCCCCATCGAGCTCAAGCCGACGTGTGCGCCGCAGTTCCTGCGCATCGCGGCCGAGCTCGGCATGAAGAGCCGCTTCCATCGCGGCTGCCTCGCGGGCCTCTCGTACTGCATCATCAGCCCGAAGGGCAAAGTCCAGCCCTGCGCGTATCTCAAAGAATACCTCGGCGACGTCCGCGACACGCCATTCGATGAAATCTGGAAGAACAACGCCGTGCTGCAGAAGCTCCGTACGATGAAATACGACGGCGGCTGCGGCGCCTGCAAATACCAGCGCGTCTGCGGCGGCTGCCGCGCGCGTGCCGCCATCTACCACGACGGCGACTACATGGCCGAAGAGCCCTGGTGCCTTTACCACGGCAGAAAAGGCTAAAATCGTTTCTGCGATTTCCAATCTCTTGAGCTGTTGCGAGAGTTTCTGGTTTTGCAGCCCCCCTCTAGAGGGGGGACGGGCCGCGTGAGCGGCGGGGGGATAAGCAGACACTAGGCGCTTTAGCGCCGTAGTGGTCGCTTATGCCGTAAGGCTGTCCCCTGCACATCAAGCCAAATCGCAGGGCGCAACTTCCGCGGGTGCGATATCAAAAATAAGAACCCCCTCAGGGGCTTCCAACAACATCAGAAATCGGGTACGATAAAGCCGTACCCGATTTTTTGAACGAAAAAGGGAGGCCCTGTCATGCATATCCCCGAAAACTATCTGAGTCCCGAGACGTGCGCCGTCATGACGCTCGCGATGGCACCTGCCTGGTACATGGCCGTGGCAAAGGTGAAGAAGGAAATCCCGAAGGAGCGGCTGCCGCTCTTGGGCGTCGGCGCGGCGTTCGCGTTCCTCGCGATGATGTTCAATGTCCCGCTGCCAGGCGGCACGACGGGGCATGCGGTCGGCGGCACGCTGCTCGCCGTGCTGTTCGGGCCGTGGGCGGCGTGCCTCGCCGTCAGCGTCGCCCTCGGCGTGCAGGCCGTGTTCTTTGGCGATGGAGGCATCCTCGCGTTTGGCGCGAACTGCTTCAACATGGCGCTCGTGCTGCCATTCGCGGGCTATGGCGCCGATCAGGCGCTCAAAAAGGCGATGCCGGCGCATCCCATCGCGGCAGCAGGCATCGGCGGCTATGTCGGCATCAACCTCGCGGCGCTCTGCGCGGCCATCGAGTTCGGCATCCAGCCGCTGCTCTTCACGGACGCGGCCGGGCAGGCGCTTTACTGCCCGTACCCGCTCAGCGTCTCCGTGCCCGCGATGATGCTCGGCCACCTCACGCTCTTCGGCCTCGCCGAGGTCGTCTTCACGACGGCCGTGCTCGGCTACCTCACGAAAGTTGCGCCGGATGTCGTGCGCGGCGCGGCACATGCCGCAGCAAAGACGGGCCGTGCCGTCTACGGCCTCGTGGCGCTCCTGATCCTCGGCACGCCGCTCGGCCTGCTCGCCGAGGGCACGGCATGGGGCGAATGGGGCGCGGACGAGATTGCGGACACGACCGACTTCGGCGCGGCGCTCGGCTACACGCCGCAGGGCATGGAGACGGGCTTTTCGTTTGACGCGCTGTTCCCCGATTACGCCATCGAAGGCCTGCCCGACGTGACCGGCTACATCCTCTCCGCCGTCCTCGGCGCGGCACTCCTGATCATCGCATTCAAAGTGCTCGCCTCATTTAAGAAGAACGAAACGAACTATGACGTTCCTGCGGAAAATTGAAAACGTTGCTTTATTGTCAGCCCCCCTCACAGAGGGGGGACGGGCCGCGTGAGCGGCGGGGGGAGTGTCGAAGGTAGGATGCATCTATTTGAAGGATTGGATTCTGCGAAGGTAGAACCGATATTTCCCGCTTGGGCCAGACACGACGAAGATTATCATCCCTCGCGAGACCGTGACGCATTTCTGTCCCGGTCTCTTTTGCGTGTCATGGCCATTCTTTTTTCCCTGCGCGCGCAGGGACGCCGCACGAGCCGCGTGCCAGCGCTTGCGGCGCTCCTGCTGCTCTTTGGCTGGATTCTCTTCGTCGTCCTCGTGCAGACGCCGGCATTTCTCTTTGCGGCAACGACGGTTGCGCTCGTCGTGCTCGCGGTATTTTCGGGCCGCGTCATCCGCCATATCCTCGGCGGCGCGCTGGCCGCGGCGCTCTTCTCGCTCTTGCTTGTGCTGCCGGCCTTCTTCCTGAGCGCGGGCGGTGGCCGCGCGCTTCTCTTGCCGTGGAAGTCATTTTTGACGATGGCGGGCGTCATGATGCTCGCGGAGTCGCTGATGTGGCATGACGTCACGCGGGCGCTCGCGCGACTGCATGTGCCCGAGACCGTCATCTTTTTGCTCGACACGACGCTTCGCGCGCTCTACATGCTCGGCGAGGAAGCTGGCCGCCTGCTGCTCGCGCTGAAGCTCCGCTCCATCGGCCGCAACCACCAGAAAAGCCGTGCGATGGGCGGCGTGCTCGGCAGCCTCTACCTTCAGGCCGGCCGCCTCTCGCAGGCGACCTACGAAGCCATGCGCTGCCGCGGCTTTGTAGGCACTTACGGTGATTGCAAGCCTCTTGCTCGGAAGCAGGAGGCGCGTAGTTCGCGATTCCCTATGCCTCCCCCTTTGGGGGAGGTGCCCCGAAGGGGCGGAGAGGGTAGCGACGTATCGAAAGAATCGAATAGGAGCTCGAAAGATATGTTGACCTTTACCGACGTCTGCTTTGCCTACAACGCCACTCCATCCCTCCGCCACGCGACCTTCACCATCCACCGCGGCGAGACCGTCGCCATTCTCGGCCCGAATGGCGCAGGAAAATCGACGCTGCTCTCTTTGCTGAACGGCATCCAGTTTCCCGAGACGGGCCGCTATCTCTTCGAGGGCACGGAGATCACGGCCGGAAAGATGCGTGAGCATCGTTACAGCAAGTGGTTCCACCAGCGCGTCGGCTACGTCTGGCAGGATCCCGGCGCGATGCTGTTCTGCCCGACCGTCGAGGAAGAACTCGCCTTCGGCCCGCGGCAGATGGGGATGACGGAAGCGCAGGTGCAGGAGCGCGTCGAAGGGGCGCTCGCGTGCTTTGGCATCAGCCACCTGCGCGCCCGCGCGCCCTACACGCTTTCGGGCGGCGAGAAGAAGCGCGTCGCGATGGCGTCCATCCTCACGGTGAATCCCGCCGTCTGGATGTTTGACGAGCCGACGGCGAACCTCGACGACGACGGCATCGAGGGCTTCCATGCGTTCCTTCGCAGCCTCCGATCGGCGGGCAAGACCATCGTCTTTTCCACGCACGACGAAGCGCTGGCCCGCGCCTTTGCCACGAAAATCCTCCGCGTCCAGAAAGACCATACGGTTACGGCAGAAGAAAACGACGTTGCGCCCTGAATCTCCGATTTTCTCGTGGACGCGGGAAATGGCGGGATGCTATAATGGAGGAGTCGGAAAAAAGATAGCAGGAAAGGGAGCGGACAGATGGTAAGACTGATCCTCACAGATATGGATGGCACACTGCTCGACAGCCAGAGCCGGCTGCCCGAGGGCTTTGACGCGATGATGGCGGAGCTCAAAAAGCGCGGCGTGATGTTCGGCGCGGCGAGCGGGCGGCAGTATTACTCGCTCATCGAGTCGTTTGCAAAGTACAAGGACGAGTTCCTCTTCGTCGCGGAGAACGGCACGAATGTCCGCTATCGCGGCGAGCAGGTCTTTTCCTGCCCGATGGACCGCGCCGTCGCGCTCGAAATCCTGAACAAGGTCTACGCCGCCGACCCCGGTATCTTCTGCGTCTACTGCGGCCTCGAGGATGCCTACGTCCTGCGCGATCAGTACACGGGCCCGAACATCGACGAGATGGCGAAGTACTACACGCACGCCCAGGTCATCAATCGCTTCGAAGACGTCACGGACACTTGCATCAAGGTCGCGCTCTACGACGTCACGGCGCACTCGAAAGACCGCATCGAGCCGCTCGTCAAGGGCTACCGCGGCCCGCAGCAGGTCACGCTGTCGAGCGACTACTGGCTCGACATCATGAACAAGGACATTAACAAGGGCGTCGCTGTGCAGGCGGTCGAAAAGAAATTCCACCTGCGCCCCGACGAAGTCGCGGTTTTCGGCGACTACCTCAACGACCTTGAAATGATGAGCGTGGCGAAATACAGCTTTGCCATGGCGAACGCGCACCCCGCCATCAAGAAGGCTGCGAACTACGAGACCGCCAGCAACGATGAGGCTGGCGTCTTGAAGGGCATCGAATGGCTTATGAAAGAAGGTTTATGCTGATGAAACTGGATTATCACATGCATTTCGAAAAAGGCTCCTATGATGAGGACTGGGCCGAAGGATTTTTCGAGGCGGCGAAACAGCGCGGCCTCGACGAGATTGGCATCAGCGAGCACAGCCACACATTCCCCGAATTTCAGGAACTTTATTACCACGACCTGATTCTCGACGACAGCTTCATCGGCAAGTTTCAGCAGAAATGGCTGAAGTCGAACAAGTTCAAGTACACGCTCGACGACTACTTCCGTTTCATGGAAAAGCTCCGCAAGCGCCATCCAAACGTCCGCACGGGCATCGAAGTCTGCAACTTCCAGCAGCAGGACAAGGTGCATGACATTTTGAAGGACTACCCATTTGACTACGTCATCGGCTCCGTCCACTTCCTGCGCGGCTGGGCCTACGATTCCTCGGAAATCAAGGCCGAGTGGGATCGTCATCCGCTCGAGGACATCTATGAGTGGTACGCAGAAGAAGTCGAAAAGCTCGCCGAGAGCGGCGAGTACGACGTGCTCGGCCATCCGTTCAACATCCGCCTCTTCAAATACCTGCCTGATTTCGACGTCACGCCGTACCTCGAGCGCGTTGCACGCGCGATGGCAAAAGCGAAGATGGTCGTTGACATCAATACGGGCACGTACTACCGCTATCCGATTCAGGAAATCTCGCCGTATCCTGATTTCCTCCGCATGGCACGGAAGTATGATCTCCCCATCATCACGACGTCGGATGCGCACAAGCCCGAGGACTGCGGTGCCTACAATGCCGAGGCCGTCGCCTATGCGAAGTCGTTCGGCTACACGGAGCTCGTCCATTTCGAACAGCGCCGTCGTACGTTTGTCAAGCTTGAGTGAACAGATATGACCCTGTCAGGAGGGCGCCGCACGCGACGCCCTCTGTTTTATGCTTTGAATGCGTAAAATGTTCTGATTTGTGCGGAATTGGCGCGAAAGTACGACTGTATCCAAAGTACAATAAAAAACACGAGTTACATGTTGACAAACATCACAGCTGCGGCTATAATGAAGTCAAAGATAAGGAAAAGGAACTCAAGGAAGACGGTTCAGATCAGTAGAAGGTTTTAGAAGAGGTTATTTCGAAATCTCCATCATGTACTTGATTTCTTGAGGATTATCGCAAGATGTACTTGCCGTTGAAAAGAAGCAGGCAACGAAGAGAAAGGTGCTTGCAATACCACACCGGAACGAGAGACTGAGGAAGGTCATCACCGGGTGGCCGAAAAAACAGCAAGTAGCAAGGAGCGAAATCAACATGAAAGTCAAGACATATTCCCAGTGGATGGAAACGAAATTCGTCCCCGTCCGCACGAAGCAGTTCACCAAGGCAGCAAAGCTCATGGGTCATTCGAGTTTCAAAAGCTTTGCCGCTGCAGATGACAAGGTCGGCCGTGATCAGAAGACCGCAAAATCTTCGGACCAGCAGGCAGTAGCTGAGTGGCTCGATTGCCAAGTTGTTGGTAAGGTGACTGAGGGAGTTGCATGATGTAGAATAGCCATGCAGAAGGGCGGCAGCGGAAGCTGGAAATGAATGTGGATATGCGCCCTTCCCTCCGTACTTGTGCAAGGCAATGATAGGACCGTTCCAGACGTGAGAAGCGCCGCATCGAAAGATGCGGCGCTTCTGTTGTGTTCGCATGTGTTCACAGCGGCAAAATGCTTTCTGCTGGGGACGATGACAAAAAAGTTTTCGTTTTTGCAAAAAAATGCTTGACTTCGAGGCGGCAGATGCGTATAATGTATTTTGTCAGTCAGCGAGAGGCCTTCGGGTCTCGGCGCTAACAGATGGATGCGGAAGTAGCTCAGTTGGTAGAGCACCACCTTGCCATGGTGGGGGTCGCGAGTTCGAGTCTCGTCTTCCGCTCCAATATGCGGAAGTAGCTCAGTTGGTAGAGCACCACCTTGCCATGGTGGGGGTCGCGAGTTCGAGTCTCGTCTTCCGCTCCATTTTTGACTGCAAGCATCATAGGAATGTTTTGGGCCTATAGCTCAGTTGGTTAGAGCATCCGGCTCATAACCGGTCGGTCCTTGGTTCGAGTCCAAGTGGGCCCACCATAAAATAGCTGTTAGCGCTTCAGCGCTTACAGATATTTTAGCCATTTGCCGATAGGCAAATAGCTTCCTCTGACCGAGTCAGTTGGTGCTTCAAAAATATATATTTTACAATATGGCCCAGTAGCTCAGCTGGATTAGAGTATTTGACTACGAATCAAAGGGTCGAGGGTTCGAATCCCCCCTGGGTCACCATATTGTGGGTAGGTGCCCGAGTGGTTAAAGGGAACAGACTGTAAATCTGTCATCTTCGGATTACGATGGTTCGAATCCATCCCTGCCCACCACTGAAAAAACAGAAGCCGTTGCGATTCCGCAACGGCTTCTTTGTTATTCCTGTTCCAGCGGGCACGAAACTGTCGTCCCGTCCGTATTTCTCCGCGCTGCATTCGTCCCTTCGAACAGCGCCTGGCTCATCTTGCGCATGAGCTCGTCCTGTTCCTGCGAGGCGGAGTAGACGAGAGTGCTGCCGCCTTCTGGTGTCTCGCCTTCGAGCGGCGTGATCGCGAGCTGGAGGCGGTGGCTCTTGTCCTTGCGGAACGAGTGCTTCTTGCGCGTGCGCAGCCACTCCGTGATGACTTCGACGTTCTGGAACGAGGCGTTCGTGTTGTATTCCTTGTAGGCGGCCGCCGCGATCTCGGCGGCGCGGCCCTCGTCCTGCGTGAGGCCGAGGATTGAGAATTCCTGTGCATCGCCTTCGGTGACGAGCTTTGTGACAATGTAGTTCATGGTGTGTGTTCCTTTCTTTTGCAAACATGCCAGCTGTATGCAGAACAGGAAATTCTGGCATGGCTGGCATGCTGCATTTTTGCAAACTGGATATTTCACATGGATGCCTTTTGCGTTAGAATGGGGCGCAAAAGGAGTGGTTCTCATGGTTTCTACGACATCTCCGGCCGCTGTGCAGCAGCGCCCCGCCTTTACGGCGCGCGAGCTCACGATCACGGCCGTCATGACGGCGCTTGTCTTTCTCGCGACGTTTGTGCCGCGCATCCCGATTCCGCTCGGCTATGCGCATCTCGGCGACGCCGTCATCTTCCTCTTGGCGCTTTCCATCGGGCGGCGCGAGGCGTTGATCGCCGCGTGCCTCGGCTCGGCGCTTTCCGACGTGCTTGGCGGTTTCCTGCTCTGGGCTGTGCCGACGCTCGTCATCAAGTTCTTCATGGCGGACATCGTCTGGCGCATCGCAGGGCGCGGCGGCGCAGGCCGCCTGCGCGTGCTCGTTGCCTTCGCCCTTTCTTCCATCTGGATGGCGGCGGCCTATACGGCCTTCGGCGCCGCGCTCTATGCGAGCGTGGCCGCAGGCCTCGCCTCGACGCCGGGACTCTTGATGGAGGGCGCGGTCAATACCGTCGCGGCCTTCATCGTATTGCCGGCCATCCAAAAATTTTTGAAGCGTTAACTACGGCTCCCCCTCTGGGGGAGCTGGCGCCCGTCAGGGCGACTGAGAGGGTAGCGACGTTTGAGTTTTTTGATACGTCGCTACCCTCTCCGCCCCTTCGGGGCACCTCCCCCAACGGGGGAGGCATTTTTGTATTATTTGTCTTTTTTTCGGCCCTTCGCGCGTTCCTTCGAGGCTTTTTCCTTTGCCTTGATCTTGTCGTCGAGCTTTTTCTGCTGCTCGTAGCGCGCGTAGTCGACGCCCATGCTCGCGAGCTTGTGCTTGACGGCCATGACCGGATGCTTGAGGTACATCTTGCGGCTGCCCGTGTTCATGATGGTCAGGAATTCGCGCGCCTGGCGTTCGCCGAAGCACTGGCCGGCGAATTCGCACTTGTCGCAGATGGGTTTCGTGATGCCGTAGCGGCAGCGGTTCATGCGCGTCATGACGGTCGCGAGCAGCGCCGTGCACTTCGGGCAGAGCTTTTCGCCGGACGTGCCGTGATGGCTGTGGCAGTAGACGCCGAAGGTCTTCTTGATGTTCGCCTTCTCCTTCGGCATATTGTTTTTGATTTCTACCGGCTTTTTCTTCGGCAGGAATCTCGATAAGATGCTCATGGAAAAATCACCCTTTGATGTTTTGATATATGAGTTCGCGTGCACATGGCACGATACTATCATTTTACGTGTTTTCCGTTCGGATTGCAAGCGCGAGCCTTGCCTTTTCGCCGCCGTTGTGCTAGCATGAGGGCGTAGCAGAAGATGACACCGCTCCGGCGGGTTGTACTTTTCACAATTTCAAACCGCGCGGGCCGAAGTGCTGCCTGTATCCATGAGGAACGGGATGGCCGGAAAACGCCTGTGTTTCCAAATCATGCATACCGCCTTCTTTTGCTGCAAAGCCGTTGATTCTTTCCAGCAAAGGGAGGTTTTTCTTTTGAAAATTTTCACGACCGTCGCAGAAACCGTTGCCTACGCCAAGGAGCAGAAGGCAGCGGGCAAGACCATCGGCCTCTGCCCGACGATGGGCGCGCTCCACGAGGGCCATATGACGCTGATGCGCGCGGCCCGCAAAGCCTGCGACATCGTCATCGCGTCCGTCTTCGTCAACCCCGTCCAGTTCGGCCCGAACGAGGACTATGACAAATACCCGCGCCAGTTCGACGCCGACTGCCAGAAGCTCGAGGCCGAGGGCGTCGATGCCGTGTTCCATCCGAGTCCGGAGGAGATGTATCCGGCGGGCTATGGCACGTACATCACGGTCGAGAACGGCATCACGGACATCCTCTGCGGCGCGCGCCGTCCGGGGCATTTCCGCGGCGTCGCGACCGTCGTGACGAAGCTCATGAACATCACGCGCGCCGACAAGGCGTTCTTCGGCCAGAAAGATGCACAGCAGGTTGCCGTCGTGCGCCGCTTTGTCGCCGATTTGAACCTCCCCGTCGAGGTCTGCATGGTGCCCATCTGCCGCGAGGAAAGCGGCCTCGCGCGCAGTTCCCGCAACAGCTACATGAGCGCTGAGGAAAAGCAGGCCGCCGTCGTTCTTTCACGCAGCCTGCGCAAGGCGAAGGAAGCCTACGAAGCGGGCGAGCGCAGCGCGGAAGCGCTCAAAGCCGTCACGCGCGCCGAACTCGAACAGGAGCCGCTCGCGAAGGTCGACTACGTCGATCTCTACACGTATCCGGCGCTCCAGGAGGCGGACAAGGTCATGGAGCCCTGCCTGCTCGCCATCGCCGTCTACATCGGCAAGACGCGCCTGATTGACAATGTCATTCTCGGCTGAAAGAAAGGAACGTATCGTGATTCTCAATCTTCTCAAATCGAAAATCCATGCGGCCAAGGTCACGGAGGCCAACCTCCAGTACATGGGCAGCATCACCATCGACCGCGCCCTCATGGAGGCGGCGGGCATCCTCGAGAACGAGCGCGTGCAGGTCGTTGACAACGAGAGCGGCGCCCGCCTCGAAACGTACGTCATCCCAGGCGAGCGCAATTCTGGCGTCATCTGCCTCAACGGCGCGGCTGCCCGCCTCGTCCAGCCCGGCGACACCGTCATCATCATGTGCTACGCCTTCTTCACGCAGGAAGAAGCGGCCGCCTACCAGCCGACCGTCGTCATGGTCGATGACAAAAACCATGTCAGAGAGATCCGCCATCTCGAAAAGCACGGGCAGATTGGCTGAGAAAATTTCAGATAGCAAATGAGCTCCCTTCTGCAACCTTGAAAATGCAGCGGGGAGCTCGTTTTGCATCTGGTCATAGCTTGAAAAAGACGTCGCGCACGGAAACGATGAGGTCGTCGTAGAGGGAAACTTTGATGTCCATGTGGATGTCCTTGCGGTCTTCTTCGTCCATGCGTGCGAGGTCTTCGTCGGGGAGGTCGGCGTAGACGTCGTCAAAGACGAGTGTGCCGTCCTGGTTTTTGTAGACCTCGACCGTGCGCGCGAGCGGCGAGATGATCCAGTATTCGCGGACGCCGGCACGGCCATAGACCTGGAGCTTCGGCCCGCGGTCGTTACGCGCGGTCGAGGGGGAGAGTACTTCCACGACGAGGTCGGGCGCGCCGTAGATGGCATCGGTTTTGATGATGTCCTGGTTGCAGACAATCATGACATCGGGGACGAAGAGATTCTTTTCGTCGAGATGCACATCAACGCCATCGGAATAGACGCGGCAGGGCTTGTCCAAAAGATAATTTCCGAAGACGCGCGTAAGGTTTGAAATAACGGTGTTGTGCATGGGCCGCGGCCGCGGGGACATCATGACGACATTGCCGTCAATGAGTTCCATCGGCGGGGGATCGATATGTGCGAGATTTTCCATAGCGGGACACTCCTTTCCTTTGTTCTGTTTTCATTATACTCATTCTTGTGGAGAAAGAAAATGCGAAAGTGTGCTGCGTTCTTTGCGAAAAACGCAAAATTTTGTGCGAACAGTTTCGGAGAGCGGGCAGGATGTGGTATGCTAAAGAGAGTTTTATTTCGGAAGGGAGTTTTTTCATGGCTCGGAAGATTTCAATCTTGCTGCTCGTCGTGCTCGTCGCGGTGGCGTGCTTTGCAAAGTTCCAGGAAAACGGGCAGGCGTCGTTCGTGCAGTCCAAAGACCTCGCCATCCTCGGCGGAGCGCTCGCGGTCTATGTGCTCCTGACGGTGCTCGGCCGCCATCTGCGCAAGGGACGCTGACAGCAGATTTTCGTAAATAGAGAAAGAAACAACAAGAACGGAGGGAGCTTATGGCGGAAGCAGCAGAGGGATTGGAGCTCTCGGGCGATGCGTCGCTCAAGAAGATCCTGAACAATACGATTGCGACGATCGAGGACAACAAGTCGCAGCTCTTTGACATCTATGAGTCGGTACGCGCGGAGGTCGAGGCGGCGAAGAAGCAGCTCGAAGATCTGAAGTTCCAGGTGCGCCAGACCATCGAGCGCGTCGATGCGCTGACGAAGCAGGAGCAGCAGGAGAAGCAGAAGCTCGCGCTTGCCAGTAAGAATTTCGCGCAGGAAGAGGATTCCGAGGCGCGCATGAAAGAGCGCTACGACGCGGTGAAGAACGTGCAGGTGGCCTTGGCCGTCGAGCGCGACAAGGAAGCGCGCCTGCGCGACCAGCGCGACAAGCTCGAGATCCGTCTGCGCCATCTCATGGTGATGCTGCAGCAGGCCGAGCATCTCGCGCTCGCGATCGGCTCGGTGCTGAACTACCTCTCGACGCAGGTCACGGGCGTGGTCTGGCAGATCGAGGCCGTGCAGAAGGACAAGCTCGTCGGCGCGCGCATTATCAAGGCGGTCGAGGAAGAGCGCTATCGCATGTCGCGCGAGCTGCATGACGGTCCGGCGCAGGATCTTGCGAACCTGATGTTTCAGGCGAGCATCGTGGAAAAGCTCATCGACTTCAATCCCGACGAGGCGAAGGCGAATCTGCAGGAAATGCGCCAGCAGATCCGCGACTGCCTTTCGGGCGTGCGGCAGGTCATTTTCGACATGCGGCCGATGGCGCTCGACGACATCGGGCTCGAGGCGGCCATCCACCAGCTCGTGGCAAAGCTCGGCGCGCGCGGCGTGCTCGCGGCGGAGTACCAGCTCGACGGCACGCCGGTGCGGCTTTCGAAGTACGTGGAGGTCGCGGCGTTCCGCATCGTGCAGGAGGCGCTGAACAACGTGGCGCACCATTCGGGCGTGAAGACGGCGAGCGTGCGCGTGCTCTACACGAAGGCGGCGCTCTCCATCCTCATCGAGGACGAGGGCAAAGGCTTCGACCTCGATGCGTTCGAAGCGCGGCAGAAAGAGGAAGCGGAGACGCAGGATGTGGAGGCCGCCGTCGAAGCGGAAATGGAAGCCTCGGATGATGGCTCGGCTGACAGCGGCAACCATTTCGGCCTCGTCAGCATGAAGGAGCGCGCGAAGATGGTCGGCGCCGAGCTCAAGGTCACGTCGGCACCCGGCAAGGGGACGCGCGTGCACCTGCGCATCCCGTACAAGAAGGAAGATGTCGCGACGCCGCAGGGCGGCGAGGCGAAAGGCAGGAAGGCGAAGCGGTGACGAACGGAGCAGCTCGATTTCAGGATGGCGATGCGCAGCGTCATGCGCCAATCGCGGAGGCCATGCGGGCCTACAGCGAGGATGGCGCGCTTGCGTTCCATACGCCGGGGCACAAGCAGGGGCTCGGCGCGCATGCGCTGCTGCGGTCGCTCGTGACGGAGGAAGGCCTGCGCGAGGAAGTCTCGCTGATGGAGGAGCTCGACGACCTCCACGAACCGACCATGTGCATCGCCGAAGCTGAGCGACTCGCATCGGGGCTCTATGGCGCAGACAGAGCCTACCTGATGGTCAACGGAACGACGGGGGCCATCCATGCCATGCTCGTCGGCACGCTCGCGCCCGGCGACGTCGTGCTCGTGCCGCGAAATGCCCACCGTTCCGTCATCGGCGGCATCGTGCTCGCGGGCGCAAAGCCTGTCTGGATGGCGCCCGAGGCCAGCGAACGCTTCGGCATCCCGATGGGCGTCGCGCCGGAAACCGTGCGGCAGGCCGTGTGCAAGCACCCCGAGGCAAAGGCCGCGCTGCTCGTCTATCCGACGTACTATGGCGTTGCGACCGACCTTGTGGCGATTGCCGAGATTTTGCATGACGCCGGCATGCTGCTGCTCGTCGACGAGGCGCATGGGCCGCATCTGCGGTTCTTTGATGAAACATCTGGCCAGCCAAAGCAGGCGCTCGACTGCGGCGCTGACGCCGTCGCGCAATCGACGCACAAGCTGCTCGGCGCGATGACGCAGGGATCGCTGCTCTTGACGCAGGGCGCGCGCATCATTGGCGAGCGCATCCGTGCGGCCGCAAGCCTCTTGCAGACGACGAGCCCGAACCAGCTCCTGATGGCGTCCATCGACATCGCGCGCATGCAGATGGCGACGGAAGGGCGCGCGCGCTGGACAGAGGCGCTCCGCCTCGCGGACAAGCTGCGGGCAGCCGCCAGCGAACTGCCGGGGCTCCGCTGCCTCGGCGCGGACGACTGCCGGACACCGGGGGCCAGCGGCCTCGACCGCACGAAAGTCACGGTCGATGTCACGGGGCTCGGCATGACGGGGCCCGAGGCCGAAGCATGGCTGCGGCATAACGAGGTCTGCAAAATCCAGTGCGAGCTCTCCGATGCGAGGAACGTGCTGTTCCTCGTGACGTATGCCGATACAGAAGAAACCATCGGGAAGCTCATCCGGGCGCTCCAGGCGCTTGTCGAAGAACGGAAGAACAGAGCAGGCGTGCAGGTGGCGGATGGCAGCAGCGCGGCGGCAGCCGCAGGACTGCCCCCGCTGCCGCCGGTCCCCGAAACGGCCGCCGACCCGCGTACGGCGTTCTTTGCGCCGAAAGAGCGCGTGACTTTTGAGACGGCCGCTGGCCGCATCGCGGCCGAGCAGGTCATGTTCTACCCGCCCGGCATCCCGATCCTTGTGCCCGGCGACCGCGTGACGGAGGACGCCATCCACTACATCCGCGCCATGCAGGCCGTCGGACGGAAGGTCGTCGGGCCCGAGGACGCATCGCTCCAGACGCTGCTCGTGCTGGGCAAAGCCTCCCCCTTTGGCGGAGAGGGTAGCGGCGCATCGTGTGAGAAAGGACGGCAGGTATGAAAGGCAAGCTTATCATCATCGAGGCCGGGGACGGCAGCGGCAAGGCGACGCAGACGAAGGCGCTCTACGACCATCTCGTCCGCGACGGCCGCACCGTGCACCGCGTCGAGTTCCCCGACTACGCATCGGATTCTTCGGCGCTCGTGCGCATGTATCTTTCCGGCAAGTTTGGCGGCCACGCCGACGACGTCAACGCCTACGCGGCCTCGACATTTTTCGCCGTCGACCGCTATGCCTCGTATCGCACGAAGTGGAAGAAATGGTACGATGCAGGCGACATCATCCTCGCTGACCGCTACACGACATCGAACATGGTGCATCAGGCCGTGAAAATCGAAGATGCCAAGGAGCGGGAAGCCTTCCTCGCGTGGCTCTGGGACCTCGAATTCGTCAAAATGGGTCTCCCCGTCCCCGACGCCGTCGTCTTCCTCGACATGGCCCCCGAAGTCGCCAACCAGCTCATCGCCGCGCGCGCGAAAGAAACCGGCGCGAAAGAAGACATCCACGAAAAAGACAAAGCCTACCTCGCCAGATGCCACGCAGCATATCTCGATCTCGCGGAAAAATACGGCTGGAAGACCGTAAAATGCAGCAAAGGCGGCAAGCCGAGAAGCATCGAAGAAATCCACGCCGAAGTGTACGCGGCGGTAACAGGCGTGCTTGGAAAGCAGGCCTGACGTTATCAACGAAATTTACCAAAAGGAACGGAGCGTTTCTAATACCGAAGCCCCCTTCATTGGGGGGGGACGGGCCCGAAGGGCGGGGGGAGTAGTAGGGAGCTGGAGACAAACAATTATGTGGAACGTCGCTAAAGACTTTAGCAACGCGTGTAGTTTTGTCAGGCTTCAGTATCTTACTACTCCTTCCACCGCTTCGCGGTCCCCCTCCCTCTAGAGGGAGGCTTTCGAAAAAAGCTTCGTTCCATATTTGAAAGATACAAGTAATATAGGAGCAAGTACATCATCATGCTAAAAGAAGTTCTCGTCGTCGAAGGCAAGATGGACGTTGTCGCCATCGACAAGGCCGTCGACGCCGACTGCATCATTACGGGCGGATTCGCATTGCACAAGAAGACGCTCGATGACATCGAGAAAGCCTACAAGAAGCGCGGCATCATCATCCTGACCGATCCCGACTCCGCAGGCGAGCGCATCCGCAAATTCCTCGCGAAGCGCTTCCCCGAGGCGAAGCACGCTTTCGTGCCCGTGGAGGACGCGACAGCGGAGGGCGACATCGGCATTGAGCAGGCCAAGCCCGACGCCATCCGCGCCGCGCTCGAAAAAGTCCGCACGCATCATATCGAGCCGACCGAAACGTTTACAGGTGCCGACCTCATCCGTGCCGGCATTTCGGGCGGCGCGGACGCGAGCAAGCGCCGCGCAAAACTCGGCGCGGCCCTCGGTCTCGGCTTTGCGAATGCCAAGACTTTTCTGAAGCGGCTCAACCATTACGGCGTCACGCGCGAAGAATTCGAAGCGGCCGTCGCCGCGCTTTCTCCTGCTTCTCAGCCTCCCTCTTTGAGGGAGGGGGACCGCGAAGCGGTGGTGGGAGTGTCGAAGGCAGGCAGTGACGGAGTCTTCGATGGTGCTGTCGAAGGAGGTGCCAAGCAATATGAACGATAACGAAAAAGAAGTCCTGCATCCGACCATCGCAAGCCGCAAAGTCACGCTGCATATTTTGAAGGCTTTCGGCATCCACATGAGCAAGAAGCTCGGCCAGAACTTTTTGATTGACAAGGGCATCGTTGACGGTATCGTCGAGGCGGCCGACATCCAGCCCGGCGACCGCGTCCTCGAAATCGGCCCCGGCATCGGCACGCTGACGCAGGGCCTCGCCGAGGCAGGTGCCGACGTCACGGCCGTCGAGCTCGACAAGAAGCTCCCGGCCATCCTCGCCGAGACGCTCAAAGGCTACGACAACGTCACCATCGTCCCCGGCGACATCCTCAAAACCGACATCCCCGCCATCATGGGGCCGGGCGCGTTCAAAGTCGCGGCGAACCTGCCGTACTACATCACGACACCGATCCTCATGGCGCTCCTCGAACAGCACCTGCCGATTACGCACCTCGTGACGATGGTGCAGAAAGAAGTCGCCGAGCGCATGGTTGCAAAACCCGGCTCGAAAACGTACGGCGCGCTTTCCGTCGCCGTCCAGTACTACACCGAGCCCGAGATAGTCCTCGGCGTTCCACCGCGCTCGTTCATCCCCGCGCCCGAAGTCATGAGCGTCGTCATCTCCTGTAAAGTGCGCGAGACACCCGCCGTCGCCGTGCGTGATGAAAAGACGTTCTTCCGTGTCGTCAAAGCTGCGTTCGGCCAGCGCCGCAAAACGCTCGCGAACGCGCTCAAAGGCGGCGGCTTCCCGAAAGAAGCCGTCCGCGACGCCCTCGAACACGCTGGTATCGACCCGACACGCAGAGGTGAGACGTTGAGCCTCGAAGAGTTTGGACGTCTCGCCGACGCATTCACACAAGGATAAGGAGCAGCAGAGCATGGAAGTTTTACGAGCAACAAAATGTGAAGACTTGATTAAAATCGGGGGGGGGGTAGAAGCGTTTTCATTTACGGCGCGAAAACCATCGCGCAACGCGCCTGCCTCTATCTCGAACGTCATGGTGTAACGGTCACAGCATTCCTCGTCTCGGAGCGCTATGAAAATCCCGAAACCGTCGAAGGCCATCCCGTCTGGCGCATCGAGCAGCATGCGGCAGAGACGTTTGATGTCGTCCTTGTGGCGGTGAGTGGTCTCAAAGTTCTGCGCGCGATCGTGAAAGCGTTGCGGGCATATGAGATTTCCACGGCCGTCACGCTTTCGCCGAACATGTATGATGCGTTCCCGATGCAAGATATTTTGACCGATCGCGTGCAGATTGCTTCGCCGGAACTCGTCGCAGAAGATGCGGAAATTTTTGCGGACGAGACGTCGGAAATCATCATCGAAGAAGGTGTCGAGGTTTCTTCGGACGTGGTGATCTTGGCAAGCGACCACTCGACGATTCGGATTGGCAAGGATACGTTCCTCGACAAGCGGGCGCATGTGTTTGCGGATGAAGCCTCTGTGCTGAATATCGGAGTGGAAGGCCTGGTAGGAGAACAATGCAGCATCGTGAGCGAGAAACATTCTGAGCTCGTGATGGGCGATCGTGTTCATGTGGATAGTAGGAATATCATGGGAGCTTCGGAGCAGGGCGTGTTGTTTCTGGGAGAAGAAACAACCATCGGAGAAAATGGGTGGTTCAGCGCGACAGCTGGTGGTGAAATCCATTTAGGCAACGATAATATGTTGTCCCTTTTTATAAAAATGGCGGTTGGCAATCATGAGTTGCTGGATCAAAAAACGGGAAGGTTGCTCACGAACCGCGCAGCAATCCACACAGAGGATCATGTGTGGATTGGCATCGGTTCGACGCTTTTGCCAGGCACTCATTTAGGCGAGAGCAGCGTCGTCGGTGCTTCGTCCGTCGTGACGAAAGCGTTCCCTCCGCACTGCACGATCGCAGGAAATCCCGCGCGCGTCCTTCGGGAAGGGATTTCTTGGCAACGGGAAGCGATGAATCACGGGACAGGCGTTTGAAATTCTGTATACATACATAAAAAGCGTTGCTTGTATAACAACCTTGTTATACAATAGGGACAGGCGTTTTTCAGACGCCTGTCATTTTGTATATGGAAAGTGGGAATCATCAATGGCACAAACGGTCTGGTCCATCTTGCCTCCGGTCATCACGATCGTCCTCGCGCTCTGGACGAAGGAAGTCTACATGTCGCTGATCATCGGCATTTCCTCGGGCGCGTTGCTCTTCACGGGCGGTAATCTCCTCGAATCCATCCTCACGATGTTTGCCGTCATGGAAGACAAGGTCGGCGGCAACGTCAACATCCTCGTGTTCCTTGTCATCCTCGGTATTCTCGTCGCGGCAATCACGCGGTCGGGCGCGACGCGCGCGTATGGCGAATGGGCGGCGCGCGTGATTCATGGCAAGCGCAGCGCGTCCATCCTGACGGCTCTGCTCGGCATCGTCATCTTCATCGACGATTACTTCAACTGCTTGACGGTCGGCACGGTCATGCGCCCCGTCACGGACAAATTCAAGATCGCGCGCACGAAGCTCGCGTACATCATCGACGCGACGGCGGCGCCGGTCTGCATCATCGCGCCCGTGTCGAGCTGGGCGGCGGCCGTCGGCTCGTCGCTGCCCGAGGATGCGACGATTGACGGCTTCACGCTGTTCCTGCAGACGATTCCGTTCAACCTCTACGCGTGGCTCATGCTCGTCTTCATGATCTACATCATCTGGACGGGCCGCGACTACGCGACGATGGGCCGTTCCGTGCAGGAGAACGCCGAGCACTTCTTCATCCCGCCCGAGTATCAGGACGCCGATGAAGAGGAAGAGGAGAGCAAGAAAGTCCTCGGCGCGGGCAACGGCAAGATTCTCGACCTCTTGCTGCCGCTTGTCGTGCTCATCGCGGCCTGCGTCTACGGCATGCTCTATACGGGCGGCATCCACGACGGCAAGTCGGTCGCCGACGCGTTTGCGAACTGCGACTCGGCAAAATCGCTCGTCATGGGCTCGTTCATCGCGTTCGTCTTCACGGGCCTTCTCTACCTGCCGCGCCGCGTCATTACGTTCGGCCAGTTCTGCGCATGCTTCACGAAAGGCTTCAAGGCCATGGTTCCCGCCATCTTCATCCTCTGCCTTGCGTGGACGCTCTCGGGCATCTGCTCGGACAAATACCTCGACCTCGGCGGCTATGTCGGTGCCGTCGTCAGCTCGAATGCGACGGTCATGACGCTGCTGCCGCCGATTTTCTTCCTCGTCGCCATCGGCCTCGCATTCGCGACGGGCACGAGCTGGGGCACGTTCGGCATCCTGATTCCGATTGCGCTCGCCGTCGTCGGCACGGACAATGAGAGCCTGCTGACGCTCTGCGTGGCCGCGACGCTCTCGGGCGCCGTTGGCGGCGACCATGCGTCGCCGATTTCCGATACGACCATCCTCGCGTCGGCCGGTGCGCAGTGCCATCATCTCGACCACGTCAGCACGCAGCTGCCGTACGTCCTGACCGTCGCCGTCTGCTGCCTGATCGGCTACATCGTCGACGGCCTCACGCAGAACGGCTGGCTCGGCCTCGCGACAGCGTTCGGCTGCCTCATCGTCGTCATGCTCGCCATCCGCGCGAAAGTGCCGGTCGTTGACAAGTAAGGAAGTTTTGCCTTATGTTGCAAAAAGAGAAAGTCCAGGCCGCGCTCGACGCCATCGAGGCGTGCTGCGGCCATTGCCAGATCTGCTCCCCCGACTGCCCTATCGCCATCGCCCGCCGCGCCATGCGCGGGCTGCGCGATGACTTGATTGAGGCGGAGGAAATGGAGAGTAAAACCTGAGATGTTACTTCGAATTCAGCCCCCCTCGCCGAGGGGGGAGGGCCGCGTGAGCGGCAGGGGGTGTGTCGAAGGTAGAGACCGACAGATATAAAGAATGCGCCTGCGAAGTTTTTTCCTTCGCAGGCGCATTCAATTTATTTGGGATGTCTTACCTTCGACACACCCCCAGTCGCTTTCAGCGACAGCCCCCTCTGAGAGGGGGCCGGGAAATCAAGATTTATGCGAGGTCTTCGCCGTTTGTCTCGATGACTTTCTTGTACCAGTAGAACGACTTTTTGCGCGAGCGCGCGAGCGTGCCCTTGCCTTCGTTGTCCTTGTCGACGTAGATGAAGCCGTAGCGCTTCTCCATCTCGCCCGTGCCAGCGGAGACGAGGTCAATGGGGCCCCACGGGCAGTAGCCCCAGAGGTCGACGCCGTCTTCTTCGACGGCCTTCTTCATTTCCTCGATGTGCGCGCGCATGTAGTCGATGCGGGCGTCGTCGTGGATCATGCCGTCGCTCGGATCCGGCGTCTCGTGGAGGCCGATGCCGTTCTCGACGACCATCAGAGGTACTTCATAGCGTTCCTGCAGGACGTTCAGGGTGTAGCGCAGGCCGACGGGGTCGATGGCCCAGCCCCAGTCGGATTCCTTGAGGTACGGGTTGTGGACGCTCGTCGAGAAGCCACCTTGGCGGCTGATGAGGTGCGAGGGGTCGCACGACGTCGCTTCGCTCATGTAGTACGAGAACGCGAAGTAATCGACTTTGCCCTCGGCGAGGATGTCGAGATCGCCGTCCTCCATTTCGACGTGGTAGCCCTTGTTCTCCCACTCTTTGATGATGTAGGAAGGATAGTGGCCGCGCACCTGCACGTCGCCAAAGAAGAACGATTTGTCCATCTCCTTGAGCGCGGCGACCTGGTCGCCCGGATTGCAGGTTTCGGGGTACACCGGCGTCATGGCGAGCATGCAGCCGATCTTGAAATCCGGGTTGATCTTGTGCCCTTCGATGACGGCTTTCGCCGAGGCGAGGAATTCGTGATGCGCGACCTGGTAGAGCGTTGCGAAGCGGTCTTCGCCTTCTTTGTAGACGACGCCGGAGTTCGTGAACGAGGAAAAATCGACGTTGACGTTGCGCTGGTTGTTGATCTCGTTGAACGTCATCCAGAACTTGACCTTGTCCTTGTAGCGCTCAAAGCAGGTCACGGCGAAACGCACGAAGAGGTCGACGAGCTTGCGGTTGCGCCAGCCGCCGTATTTCTTGACGAGCGCGAACGGCATCTCGAAATGCGAGAGCGTGATGACGGGCTCCATGCCGTACTTGTGCATCTCGTCAAAGAGGTCGTCATAGAACTTGAGCCCCGCCTCGTTCGGCTCGGCGTCGTCGCCGTTCGGGAAGATGCGCGTCCACGCGATGCTCGTGCGGAAGCATTTGAAGCCCATCTCGGCGAGCAGCGCGATGTCCTCTTTGTAGTGGTGGTAGAAGTCGATGGCGTCGTGGTTCGGGTAGTTCTTGCCCGGCAGCACGCCGTCCGTGATTTCGCGCGGCACGCCGTGACGGCCCGCCGTCATGACGTCGGCAACGCTGACGCCCTTGCCGCCCTCCTGCCAGCCGCCTTCGAGCTGATGGGCAGCGACCGCGCCGCCCCACAAGAATCCTTTTGGAAATGCCATAATTGTATGCTCCTTTGTTCCTTTTGCCTCTCCCTTTGGGAGAGGTGCCCCGAAGGGGTCGGATAAGCAGACGCTTAGCGCTTTAGCGCTTAGCGGTCGCTTATGCCGCTCGCGGTTGAGGGTAACGTGGTTGCAAGATTCCATGATCTATTGATAGAATCGAGAATTACAAACGACGTTACCCTCTCAGTCACGCTTCGCGTGCCAGCTCTCCCAGCGGGAGAGCCTGCTGTATGAGTTTACTTCTCCAGTTCCTTCACTTTTGCTTCGAGCTTCTCGATGCGTTCGTAGCTGTCGATGAATTCGAGTGCGATGGTCTTGAATGCTTCGGCGCTCATGAGCTGGTCTTCGGCGTGCACCATGAGCAGGCCGAGCGGGCCAACTTCGTTGTTCGCTTCTTTTTCGAGAAGGCCTGCATGCGCGTTGTGGCCTTCGACGAACATTTCGTCGCCTTCTTTGATGAGTTTCTTTGCGCCGTCAAAATCTCCGCTCTTGGCCGCGCGGATGGCTTCGATGTACGAGCTGCGCGCCGTACCGACAGCCGAGATGATCTGGAATGCGGTGAGTTCGAGTCCTTCCATTTTCAGGCCCTCCTCATGCACCCATCTTTTCACGCGCAAATTTCAGCACGCCAGCGCCATCCATGCGGCCGTAGAGGCGCATGTCGATGGGCTCGACCGGACGCCCCGGGCACTGCTCGGCGATCTTCTTTGCCTGGAAGCGCACCTGGGGGCCGAGCAGGATGACGTCGGCATCGGTAGCCTTGTCTTTTGCTTCGGACGTCGGGTAGGCTGCGATTTCGCAGTCAAAGTTGTCGGCCTTTGCGGCCTCCTGCATCTTCTTGACGAGAATGCTCGTGGACATACCGGCTGCGCAGAGAAGAACGATTTTTTTCATGATGGATTCCTCCTAAGAATCTATGGTCGATAGCAGAATGAACGATGGAAAATGGTCAGGCCGCCTGCTCCTCTTCGAGCATTTTCTTGTCCTGCATGCGGACGAACGGGAAGTAGATGGCCGTGGAAATGGCGAGGTTGATGATCTGGATGACGGCGCCCTGCCAGCCGTCGAGCAGGAGCCCTGCGATGATCGGCGGCGTCGTCCAAGGCACCTGCACGGCGCTGAACGGTGCCATGAAGCCGACGGCAATCGCGGCATACGTCACGTAGAACGCAGCGAGCGGCGCGAGGATGAACGGAACGAGCAGGTACGGGTTGAAGACAATCGGCAGGCCGAAGATGACCGGCTCGTTGATGTTGAAGATGCCAGGCACGGTCGCGAGCTTCGTGATGGATTTCATCTGGTCGGATTTCGCGATGAGCCAGCTGGCAATCAGGAAGCCCATCGTGAGGCCGCAGCCGCCGGATTTGTAGAAGACATCGTCAAACTGCACCGTGAAGATTTTCGCGGCCGGATTGTTCATGAGCTGCTGGCCTGCATCGAGGAGCGCCTGGTTGTCGAGCGAGTTCGCGATGAGGAGCGGCTTCACGACGCCGCCGACGACGTTCGGCCCGTGGATGCCGGCCCAGAAGAGGATGGACTGGAGGGACGCGATGATCGTTCCACCGAGGATCGTGTCGGAAAGGCCCTGCAGAGGCACCTGGATGAGCTTGAAGATGAGTTCCGGGAACGTCGTGTTGAACGCGAAATGTGTGATGCCGTAGATGACGGCGGCCGTCGTGAAGAGGATCATGCCCGGCGTCAGCGCTTCGAAGGCGCGGACGACGCCGCCCGGCACGGCTTCCGGCATCTTGATGCCGAGGTGGTTCTTTTCGCAGTAGCAGCAGACCCACGACGTGAAGAAGCTCACGAGGATGGCCGTGATGACGCCGTTGCTGCCAGCCCAGGCCTTCGGGATGACGTCGTTGATGATGGCACCGTCCGATTTGCCGCGAACGGCGGCAGGATGATGATGAACGTCGAGAGTGCGAGGATCGATGCCATGATGGCGTCGCAGCCCTCGGCCTCGACGTATTTGTACGTGATGGCGAGGACGGCGATGACGGCGAGCACAGAGAACGTGCCGCCGGCGACGGCGTTCAGAGGAATCGTCCAGTCTTTGCCGAAGATGCCGGCCATGAATTCGGCATAGCCAGGAATCGGCAGGTTTGCGAGCAGCAGGAACACGGAGCCGCAGATCGTGAACGGCGTCGTCATGATGAAGCCATCGCGCAGCGCGGTGACGGCGCGGATGTCCGCGAAGCGCCCCATGAGCTCCACGAACTTATCAAAGAGTTCTTGTTTTGTCATTTTCCTTTTTTCCCCCTGAAGGATGCAGGATGCTTTCGCGTCCTCTTCCTTTTTGAAATGTATTTTTCTGATGTGTATGACAGATTTGAATCTTTGCGTCATCCGCTGCGCGCGATGCGGATTTCTTTCGACGGATTCATCATAACACGATGCAAATCCGTCCGCAATACTTTGGAATCCGATGGGAATGGCGTTTCAGGAAAAAAGAAAAAAGCGAAACGCGTTTTGAAACAACGTTTCGCTTTCGGTTTCATCGAGATTACCAGAGCCGGTCTTTTTCGTCGAGGCGTCCGAGATACCCCTCGAAGTCATTGTAGTTCTTTTCGATGTGCGCTTCGTCGCGGCTCAGGATGATGGAGAAGAGCACGTCCATGACATAGCGCACGCCGACGGAGAAGACCGTGCCGCCAAAGTCGAGGTACTCGATCGTGTTCGCGACGTAGAGGAAGTCGTCGGCGTAGCGTGCGAGCGGCGCGTCTTTCGAAATGGAGAGCAGCACGATCGGGACGTGGCGTTCGTGCAGAATCTTTGCCGTGCGGACGAGGCGGCGGTTCTCGCCCGTGCGGCTGATGATGATGGCGAGGTGCGTCTTGTCGGAATACTGCGCCTGCGCGAACTGGCTGTTCATCGCCGTGTGCAGCACGGCGGGGCGGCCAATCTGCAAGAGATTGTAGATGGCCATCGACGCGAGGTCGGCGTTCTGGTCGTAGGCGTAGAAGTCGATGACGGCCGCGTGCATCATGCGGCCCGCAATGCGTTCGAGCACGGCCGTGTCGAGTTCGTTCTTCGTCTCCTCGATGGCCTCGACCTCGATGGCCGCGATTTTCCGCACGATGCCCTCGGCGGTGTCCGTGCCTTTGATGGGCCGGTGGATGATGCTGCGCCCGTCTTCCGCGACGCGGTTGACCTCGCTGATGAATTTGAGCTTGAATTCATTGTAGCCCTTGAGGCCGAGCTTCTGGCAGAGGCGGAAGACGGCGGCCGGGCTCGTGAACGTCCGCTCCGCGAGCTCGCGCGTCGTGAGGTCGGCGATTTCCGCAGGGTGCGCGAGGATGTAGTCGACGATGTTCTGCTCCGTCGAGGAGAAGCGTTCCGTTTCGTGCATGGCTTTGAGGAGCCGCATAAAAGCCTTCTTTCTAAAGAGAAAACGTCAGATGAGGTAGCGCAGGCAGAGAGCGACAAAGCAGCAGAGCGCGAGCGCGAACGTGAAGAACTCGATTTTGCGGATGGGCTGCACCATGTGCAGCGGGATGTCCATGACGCGCGGTACGTTGCTGGCGAAGAGCGAGATGGCGATGGAGATATAGAGCGCCTCGCCCATCAGCGATGTCACGCGCGCCTCCGAGATGGCGCGGAACAAGAGATAGATGCCGAAGGCGATGAAGAAATAGGCGACCTTGTCGCCGTGGCCGTAGAAGCGGGACATGAGATCACGCCCTTTCGATGAATTTTGATACTTCATTATAACATGGATAGCGCCGCAACGGAATTCTTATTTTTGATTGTTCTGATCGAAAATATAGGAAATAAGTGCCAGTAGAATAAGCAGAAGAACCGTTGACTGAATCAATCGTCCGTCGTATAATAGAAATATCGAAAAGACAAGACGACAAGGGACGTGGGAAATCCTTCCGGCGCATCGGCCGCATGACGGCCTTGGGTGCCAATGTCGGAATCGCCTTTTGGGATTTTAGGAAATTTCGGATAGGAAAAGAGCCTCTGGAGCTATCGAAGCTTCGGAGGCTCTTTCCATATCGTTTCATCTTGAATTCCCGCTCTTCAAACGGCGTAGCGCAGGACGGCGTCTTTGCCAGCGGCCACTTCCGCGCCGATACTGCCCGTTGGCGTGAGATCGCGGACTTTTTCATAGTTGACGATCAGGACGGGAGAGATCAGGTTGATGTGGCGTTTCTTGAGCAGCGGCAGGTCGAGGTGGAGGATCGGCGTGCCTGCTGTGACGTGTTCTCCTGACTGATGGAGCGCCGTGATGCCCTCGCCGTCGAGGATGACGGTGTCGAGGCCGACATGCACGAGCACCTGCACGCCGCTCGCCGTCGTGATGGCGAACGCATGCTTCGTCTCAAAGAAGAGCGTGATCTCGCCATCGACGGGCGCGAGGACGTCCGCGCCTTCAAGCAGGATGGCACAGCCGTCGCCCGTGAGCTTTTCGGAAAAGACCGGATCGGGGACGCGTGAAAGGTCGACAACTTTGCCGGAAACGGGAGCGAGAATCTGATTCGTCATAGAAAACACCTTCTTGGTTTTCGAGTCCTGTATTTTTTTTGGAAATTCTTTGTTCTTATTCTACTCGATTTCAGAAGAAGTTGCAAGGTGCAACCATCAATTTTTTGCAGGATCAGGGCGGATTCGGGATGTTCTTGCTGACGGCTGTATGGTGGATGATGTCGTCGACGCGCAGGTCGATGGCGAGTTCCTGCTTCATGAGCGTCTCGGCCGTGTCAAACTCGCGCGGCTTGTCTTCGCGGAGCCCCCGGATGTAGTGCTGCCAGGCACTGATCGTGATTTCCGTCGATTTCTGCCGCTGCCGTGCGAGGTAGCCTGCACCTTGCGGTACGTCGATTTCGTCGAGCTTGGCCTGCCGCTTTTTGAGCGCGGGCAGGACATCTTCTTCGAGGAAGTCGGCGATCTTTTCGCGCTGTTTCTTTGAGAGACGGCCGTCGGATGTCTTGTTCATCGAGGCGAACGTTGCCTTTTGTGAGGCGAACGTTGCGTTGTATTCATCGACGATGGGCTTCGTCGCGTCGATATAGCTTGCGATGTCGTCATTGACGAGTGGCGAGATCGTGTCGAGATAGTTGCGGTAGTTCTTGATGTAGGCGACCTGCCAGTGACCGTCTTCGGCTTCTTCGAGGACGACGACGAGCGTGAACGAGGTGTCGGTGTCATCCTCCTTGATGTTCACGTCGGCCGTGGCCGTCGTGCCCTCGTGCGTGATGCTGCCGACGGAGACGAGCGTCGTATTGCGGAGCTGTGTGCGCGCGAGGAAGCGCTCGAAGTCGATGCCGAGCTGGTGGCCTTTCAGGATGTCGAGGCCGTCCGGCAGCGTCCAGAGGCCGGACGAGACGCGCCGCAAGATGGCTTCCTGCGTGCCGCGCGTAAGCTCGGGCTTCACGAGGATGTAAAATTTCTCAAACAGCACGCGCGTCTTCGGCGTCAGCGTCGCGTCGTAGGCGAAGAGGTCGCGCGTGAGGTCGTCGTAGGCCTGGCTTGTCAGGAGGTCGAGGTTGACGTAGCGGGCAAATGTTTCGCTGTCGCGCTTCTCAATCGATGTCTGGACTTCCTTGAGCGCGTACTCGGGCGTCCGCATGTAGAAAAAGACGTACCAGACACTCATGGCGATGCCGATGGCGGCGATGAGCGCGAGCACGAAGAACCGCCGCTGCCGCTGGATGCGCCGCTGCCGCCGCGCAATCGAGCGCTTCCATGTGATTTCGTCCAAAATCCGACCTCCTTTCATCATACCTTCTAGTTTACCGATTCCACGGCTTGTTTGCAACTGATTCTTTGTGGTAAACTAAAAATGGAAAGAATCGGACAACAATCAAAGGAAACGCGAGGAGGCGGCGGCGATGAAATGGATCAATCATCAGGTCGTGACAGGCGTCGTCGTCTACACGGTGACCGCCGACCTCCTGCTGACGGCCTACAGCATGGCGGGGGCGATCCTGCCGGACAAGATCGAGGGCAATCCTCGCGCGGGCAACTACTGGAGCTGGCGAAGCCGCCATCGCGGCTGGTCGCACTGGCCTGTCTTATACCTCGCGCTGCTCGGCGTCTCGCGCCATTTCGCGCAGGGCGACTATGGCGGCATCATGGGCGGCGAGCTCGCGGTGATCGGGAGCTTTTTCGCCATCGGGGCGCTGCTGCACATCGCTGAGGATGCCGTCTGCGGCAAAGTGCCGATTGTCACGCCGAACCGCAAGCACGGCGTCAAGCTCTTCACGGTCGGCAGCGTCTTTGAGTATCTTTTCGCCATCGCCATCGTGCTCGCGTGCTACGCGGGAAAGACGTGCGCGGGCGGATGAAACTTGGAACGAATTTTTGCAAAGGAGCGATGTTCATGCGACCCATTCCTCATCCCGGAAGGCCGGGCAAGGTCCTGCGCCTGCTCGCGGAGAAGTATCCGACGAAGGAGGCGGTCATGAGCCGCCTGATCTACTTGCAGGGACAGCTTGTGCTGCCGAAGGGCGTCGAGCATTTCATGAGCGACCTGCACGGCGAGTATGCGGCATTCTACCATATCCTCAACAACTGTTCGGGCGTCATCCGCGAGAAAGTCGACTATGTTTTCGGCGCACGGATGTCGAAGGAGGAAAAGGCAGAGTTCTGCACGCTGATTTATTATCCGAAAGAGAAAATCGAGCAGATGACGGCGGCGCGGCGGGCGACACCCGCGTGGTATCGCGAGAATATCGCGCGCTGCCTCGCGCTTGCGCGCCTCATGAGCTGGAAATATCCGGCCTCGCGCCTGCCAGGGCTCATCCCCGCGCGGCTGCGGCCCGTGCTCGTCGAACTGCTCGCGACGCGGCCCGAGACGGATGCCGCGCAGCTCGCATACCAGCAGCGGCTTCTCGCGAGCATCGTGCAGGCCGATGCGGGCGCGGAGTTCCTGGAGGATTTCGCGGCGCTCGTCAAGCGGCTTGCCGTCGCGGAGTTCCATTTCGTCGGCGATTTCTTTGACCGCGGCGGTCGGCCAGACGCGATCCTCGACCGCGTCATGGCGCTCCCAGAGGTGGATATCGAATGGGGCAACCACGACGTGCTCTGGATGGGCGCAGCGCTCGGCAGCCCCGCCTGCATCGCGACGGTCGTGCGCAATTCCCTGCGCTATGATAACGTCGATGTGCTCGAGCGCGGCTATGGCATCAGCCTGCGGCCGCTCGTGACATTTGCGCAGCATCTCTACCCCGACGAAGCGCCGATTCGCGCGGCCGAGCGCGCCGCGACGATCCTGCTCTTCAAAGTCGAGGGGGCTCTCATCGAGCGCAATCCCGACCTCGGCATGGCGAACCGTCGCCTGCTGCACTGCATCGACTTCCGCAACGTCTGCGCCGTACTGCCGGATGGCCGCTACGAGCTCCGCAAGGCGTATTTCCCGACGATTGACGAGGACGCGGCCGATCCGTATGCGCTGACGCAGGAAGAAAGCGAAATTCTTGACGGCCTTGTGACGTCGTTCACTGAGAGTCCGGCGCTCCGGCGGCACGTCGATTTCCTCTACCGCAAGGGCAGCCTCTACCTCGTGCGCAACGGCAACCTGCTGTTCCACGGCTGCGTGCCGCTGACGGAGGACGGGGACTTCCGCGAAATCACGTATGATGGCAAAAAATATGCTGGGCGCGCCTGGCTCGATTTCTGCGACCAGATGGCGCGCGCGGCATATCTCTACAAGGAGCAGGAAGCGCTCGACTTCATGTACTTCCTCTGGTGCGGGCGGCTCTCGCCGCTCTCAGGGCGCGAAGTGCGGACGTTCGAGCGCACGTTCCTCGCCGACAAAACGACGTGGGAGGAGCCGGCCGACCCGTATTACCGGTTGCTCGATGACGAGGAGACCTGCGAGTGCGTGCTCAAAGAATTCGGCCTCTCGCCGAAGAAGGGCCACATCATCAACGGCCATGTGCCCGTGAAGGTCAAGAAGGGCGAATCGCCCGTCAAAGCGGGCGGCCGCGCCATCATCATCGACGGCGGCTTCTGCAAGGCGTATCACGAAAAAACCGGCATCTCGGGCTTCACGCTGATCTCGAACTCGCGCGGCCTGCGCCTGCTCGCGCACCAGAAAATCGCCGACGTCCGCACGGCGCTCGCAGAAAACGGCGACATCGAATCCGTCTCCGAAACCGTCGAACTCGCGACCATCCACACGACGGTCGGCGACACCGACAAAGGAAGAGCGATGCAGGAAGAAATCACGGATTTGTACAATCTCCTGCTCGCATATCAGAACGGCGTGTTGAAACCGCAAGCGTAGCTTTCGGGAAAGCCTCCCTCACAGAGGGCAATGTCATTAAGATAAGCAGGAACACATCGAATTTGAAAGCCTCCCTCTCAGAGGGAGGTGCCCGAAGGGCGGAGGGAGTCTCACAAGCACGTCATATGGAATGCATGATTGTAGCTTATGCGGGCTTCGCAGACTCTTCGATGCCCACGTAAGATGCAATCGTATATCTCACACGCCCATCTTGTGAGACTCCCTCAGTCAGCCATTCGGCTGACAGCTCCCTCTCAGAGGGCGCCAACGCACATCGAATTCCTTAACTTAATGACATTG
>JALEZZ010000085.1 GCA_022773585.1 Selenomonas sp.
ATCCATGGAGAGGACATTCCTTTGTGTGGATTTACATTGTCGATATGCATTTCCACATCTTAGCGGATGTCTTCTTTTTTGACAACATGAATTATTCTTCGAAACTATTCAATCCCACAAGTTTTGTGATTGAACCGAAAATTTTACGAAAAGCATGAAAACCACGCAAAAAGGAAGGTGAGGGACATGGACGACCACCCTAGTTCATCGAAACCAAAACGAAAAATTGCATACGGGGAAGCGCCGCTGTCTCTCGCCTGGCTGAAACGAAACGGATAAACAGGCTCGGATGGTGCTCTTTCCCATGAAAAGGGAGGAAACCATCCATGCTGAAGATTTACAAGTCGATGGAGAGCGGCCCTTTGCAGGAACTCACGCTCAAGACGCTCGAGAAAGGGGCGTGGATCAACATCATCGATCCGACGCCCTATGAGCTGAAAGTCGTGAGCAATCTGACGGAAGTCGATCCCGATTTCCTGCGCTCTGCCCTCGATGATGAGGAGCGCTCGCATACCGATGTCGAGGACGACTCGGTCATGGTCCTGACAAATGTCCCAGTCTGCCGCGACAAGGACAGCTATGACGCATTGCCGCTTGCAATCATCGTGACGGACGAGTATATCCTGACCGTCTGTCTCGAAGAAACGCCCGTCATCAGCGAATTCAATGAGCGCACGGCGAAACTGTTCCGCACGTACAAGAAGACGCGCTTCCTGTTCCAGATCCTCTACAAGTCGGCGACGTATTATTTGAAATACCTGCGTCAGATCTCGAAGACGTCGGACGAGATCGAGGAGCAGCTGCGCCATGATATGAAGAATTCGGAGATTCTGCGCCTCTTGACGTTGCAAAAGGGCCTGACGTACTTCAATGCGGCCATCCGCTCGAATGGCGCCGTGCTCGACAAGCTCATGCGCATTCGCAACAACCAGAGTCTCGCGCCAATCCTCAAGGTCTATGAGGAGGACGAGGATCTCTTGGAGGATGTCATCATCGAGAACAAGCAGGCGCGCGAGATGGTCGAGATGTACAGCAAGATTCTCGCGCGCATCGCTGACACGTTTTCGTCCATTATTTCGAACAGCCAGAACCTCGTCATGAAATTTTTGGCGGCCATGACGATCATCATCGCTATCCCGACGGTCGTGTCGAGCTTTTTCGGCATGAACGTCCCTGTGCCGCTCGCCGAGAATCCCAATGGGTTCCTCTACGTCATGATTCTGGCGTTCGCGATTTCGATCACGAGTGCCTATGTGCTCTGGCGGAGGGATATGTTTTAAGGAGTTATATTTTGGATATTTTCCGCACTAAATCGATCGAGGAATACCAGGCGGACGCAAAGGCGACGCATCTCAGGCGTGCGATGGGCGCCCTCGATGTCACGATGCTCGGCGTCGGCGTCATTGTCGGCACGGGCATCTTCGTGCTGACGGGCGTTGCCGCCGCGAAATACGCGGGGCCCGCGCTGATGCTTTCGTTCCTCATCGCTTCCGTGACCTGTGCCTTCGTCAGCATGACGTATTCCGAGCTCGCCTCGATGGTGCCGGTGGCAGGCAGCGCCTATGCCTACGCCTACACCTCGGTCGGCGAGCTCTTTGCATGGCTCGTCGGCTGGAACCTCGTGCTCGAGTACTCGGTCGGCGCGTCGGCTGTTGCGGGCGGGTGGTCGGCGTATGTCGTCGGACTTTTGAAGACGGGGGGCCTCGAGCTGCCGCAGGCGTTCACGACGGTGCCAGCCGATGGCGGCCTCGTGAACCTGCCGGCCATCCTGATTACGATGTTCCTGACATTCCTTCTGATTCGCGGCGTTCATGAGAGCGTTACGGTCAACAAGGCGCTTGTCGCGGTTAAATTACTCGCCATCTTCATTTTCTTGTTCCTTGCGGGACCGTCCGTCGATGTGACGAACTGGGAGCCGTTCATGCCGTTCGGCTTTGCGGGCGTCTCGGCGGGCGCGGCCGTCATCTTTTTTGCGTATCTCGGCGTGGATTCCGTTGCGACGGCGGCGGAGGAGACGAAGAACCCTGCACGCGACATGCCAATCGGCATCATCGCGTCGCTTGCAATCTGCACGCTGCTCTACATCGCCGTGACGGCCGTCATGACGGGCAACGTGCCGTATACGGAGCTCGATACGGCGGAACCCGTCGCGTTTGTTCTGCGCGAACTCGGCTACCGCTTCGGCTCAGCGCTCGTCGGCACGGGCGCGATCGCGGGTCTCACGACGGTGCTGCTCGTCATGATGTACGCGCAGACGCGCGCGTTCTTCGCCATGAGCCGTGATGGTCTCATCCCGCAGGCCGTCTGCAAAATCCATCCGCGCTTTGCAACGCCGCACCGCATCACAATCATCGTCGGCATCGCTGTTGCGCTGATTTCGGGCTTCACGCCGATCAATGTCGTCGCGGAGATGTGCAGCGTCGGCACGCTGTTCGCCTTCATCATTTCAGCGATTGGCGTCGTCGTGCTGCGTCACCGCCAGCCCGACGCCCGGCGCCCGTTCCGCTGCCCGGCCATCCACGTCATGAGCCTGCTCGCCATCCTCTCGTGCGGCTACATCATGTACAACCTTTCGTCGATGACCTGGGAGCGCTTCTGGATCTGGAGCGCGGCGGGGCTCCTCATTTATTTTGCCTATGGACGCCGCCACAGCCGCGAAAACCATAGGGAATCATAATCAACAATCAGAAAATCTGATAAAATCGTGACGGAAAGTGTTTACAATTGTGGTTCGAACGTGTAAAATAAAGCTTAGGTATTCTGTATACCTTGTATACCTCATTTGACACACTAGGAACCAACAGAGGGGAGCTTCAACATGAGCAAAAAGATGAAAACAATGGACGGCAACACCGCTGCCGCCTACATCTCCTACGCGTTCACGGACGTCGCAGCGATCTACCCGATCACCCCGTCCTCGCCGATGGCAGAGCATGTCGACGAGATGGCGGCGCACGGCGCCAAGAACCTCTTCGGCGAGAAGGTCCGCGTCATCGAGATGCAGTCGGAGGCCGGTGCCGCAGGTGCTGTCCATGGTTCTCTGCAGGCGGGCGCGCTGACGACGACGTACACGGCGTCGCAGGGCTTCCTCCTCATGATCCCGAATCTCTACAAGATTTCCGGCGAACTGCTGCCGGGCGTGTTCCACGTTTCGGCGCGTGCACTCGCGACGAGCTCGCTGAACATCTTCGGTGATCAGCAGGATGTCATGGCTGCCCGTCAGGCTGGCTGCGCAATGCTCGCAGAGGCCAGCGTGCAGGAGGTCATGGATCTCTCGGCTGTCGCTCACCTCGTCGCCATCAAAGGGCGCGTTCCGTTCATCAACTTCTTCGACGGTTTCCGTACGTCCCACGAGATCCAGAAGATCGAAGTTGTGGATTACGACGACCTCGGCAAGATCCTCGACTGGGATGCCGTCGCAGCGTTCCGCCGTCGCGCACTGAACCCGGATCATCCGGTCATCCGCGGCACGGCGCAGAACCCGGACATCTACTTCCAGGAGCGCGAAGCTGTCAACCGTTACTACGATGCCATCCCGCAGCTCGTCGAGGATGCCATGGCAGACCTCGCAAAGATTACGGGCCGCGAGCATCATCTGTTCGACTACTACGGCGCACCGGATGCCGACCGCGTCATCATCGCGATGGGCTCCATCTGCCAGACGGCAGAAGAGGTCGCGACGTACCTGGGCAAGCAGGGCGAGAAGGTCGGCCTCCTCTCCGTGCACCTCTATCGTCCGTTCTCCATCGAGCATTTCCTCAAGGCTCTGCCGAAGACGGTCAAGAAGATTGCCGTCCTCGACCGCACGAAAGAGCCGGGCGCGCTCGGCGAGCCGCTCTACCTCGATGTCAAGGCAGCTTACTACGGCCAGGAGAACGCTCCAATCATCGTCGGCGGCCGCTATGGCCTCGGCGGCAAGGACACGACGCCGGATCAGGTGTTCGCTGTCTATGATGCCCTCAAGGCGGATAATCCGCTCCACGGCTTCACGATCGGCATCGAAGACGATGTGACGAACCTCAGCCTCGCACCGACGCACAGCGATGTGGACCTCACGCCGGAAGGCACGACAGCCTGCAAGTTCTGGGGCCTCGGCTCGGACGGCACGGTCGGCGCGAACAAAAGCGCCATCAAGATCATCGGCGACAAGACCGACATGTATGCCCAGGCATACTTTGCATATGATTCCAAGAAGTCCGGCGGCATCACGATGAGCCATCTGCGCTTCGGCAAGCAGCCCATCACGAGCCCGTACCTCATCAACAAGGCGGACTTCATCTCCTGCTCGCAGCAGTCCTATGTCTATGCATACGACCTGCTCGCCGGCCTGAAGCCGCATGGCGTATTCCTCCTGAACACGGTCTGGGATGACGCAGCGCTCGACAAGCATCTGCCGGCTTCCATGAAGCGCTACATCGCCAACAACGAGATCGACTTCTACACGGTCAACGCCGTTGACATCGCGAAGGGCCTCGGCCTCGGCGGCCGCTTCAACATGGTCATGCAGTCCGCGTTCTTCAAGCTCGCGAACATCATCCCGATCGACACGGCCGTCGAGTACCTCAAAGACGCCGTCGTCAAATCGTATGGCAAGAAGGGCGAAAAGGTCGTCTCGATGAACCAGGGCGCCATCGACCAGGGCATCGCTGCTCTCCACAAGGTCGAAGTTCCGGCTGCTTGGAAGGATGCAAAGGATGCAGAGGCTACGAAGCGCGACGTCCCGGCCTTCATCACGGAGATCCAGGAAGTCATGAACCGCCAGGAAGGCGAGAAGCTCGCTGTCTCGCACTTCGCGCATGGCATGGAAGACGGCACGTTCCCGGTCGGCGGCTCCGCTTATGAGAAGCGCGGCACGGCCATCAACGTTCCGGCTTGGGATGCCGAAAAGTGCATCGGCTGCAACCAGTGCTCGTTCGTTTGCCCGCATGCTGCCATCCGCCCGGTCCTCACGACGGAAGAAGAGCTCAAGGCAGCACCGGAAGGCATGCAGTCTACGGCCTCGAAGGTCGCAAAGGGCATGAACCTCACAATCGCCGTCTCGACGCTCGACTGCCTCGGTTGCGGCAACTGCGCGCAGGTCTGCCCGGCAAAGGCCCTCACGATGGTGCCGCTGACGGATGCAGAGAAGGATCGCCAGAAGTATTTCGACTATGGCATCGACACGACGAAAGTCGCGCCGAAGAAGACGGCCGTCAAGAAGACGACGGTAGTCGGCTCGCAGTTCGAGACGCCGCTGTTCGAGTTCTCGGGCGCTTGCGCAGGCTGCGGCGAGACGCCGTATGCGAAGCTCCTCACGCAGCTGTTCGGCGACCGCATGATGATTTCGAATGCAACGGGCTGCTCCTCCATCTGGGGTGCATCCGCTCCTGCGATGCCGTACACGAAGAACGCCAAGGGCCAGGGCCCGGCTTGGGCGAACTCGCTCTTTGAAGATAACGCAGAGTACGGCCTCGGTATGTGCCTCGGCGTCAAAGCCATCCGCGAGCGCCTCGCAACGTCCATGCAGGCAGCTGTTGAAGCGGGCAAGGGCAGTGCTGATCTCCAGGCGGCCATGAAAGACTGGATGGAGCATATCGCTGACGGCGAAGGCACGCGCGACCGCGCTGAGAAGCTCACGAAGCTCCTCGAAGCCGAGAAGGGCAGCGACAAAGAACTCAACGCCATCTACGACGACCGCGACTACTTCGTCAAACGTTCGCAGTGGATCCTCGGCGGCGACGGCTGGTCTTATGACATCGGCTACGGCGGTGTCGACCACGTCCTCGCTTCCGGCGAAGACATCAACATCTTCGTCTTCGACACGGAGGTCTACTCCAACACGGGCGGTCAGGCCTCGAAGGCAACGCCGGCTGCTGCTATCGCACAGTTCGCTGCTTCCGGCAAGCGCACGAAGAAGAAGGACATGGGCCTCATGGCGATGACGTATGGCTACATCTACGTGGCCCAGGTTGACATGGGTGCGGACCACAACCAGGTTCTCAAGGCCATCGCTGAGGCAGAGGCTTATCATGGCCCGTCGCTCATCATCGCGTATGCACCGTGCATCAACCACGGCATCCGCAAGGGCATGGGCAACAGTCAGCTCGAAGCAAAACTCGCTGTCGAGTGCGGCTACTGGGCGAACTTCCGTTACAACCCGGATCTCCGCGGCACGGACAAGAACCCGTTCAGCCTCGATTCCAAGGCTCCGGACTTCTCGAAGTTCCAGGACTTCCTGATGGGCGAGAACCGCTACATCAACCTCAAGCGCTCCTTCCCGGAGGCCGCCGAAGCCCTGTTCGAAAAGACGCAGAAAGACGCCGAGACGCGTTACAACCACTACGCGAAACTCGCAGGCAAATAATTTCAGCCAATCCATCATCTCTCTGGAAAGAGGAAGCATCTTGCTTCCTCTTTTTTAATAAAAATAATACTTGCATTTTGCCATTCGCTGTCGTATAATAATCTCCGTTGTCGGGATGTGGCACAGTTTGGTAGCGCGCTTCGTTCGGGACGAAGAGGCCGCAGGTTCGAATCCTGTCATCCCGACCATTGATGACAATCAGGACCAGTTCGATGAAACGTCGGACTGGTCTTTTCTTATGCCCGTTTTCTGTGGTATAATATTTTCGTTTATGAAAGCACACAGGGAGGTCTTTTGATGAAGATCAATGAAACATATCATGGGTTCCGCCTGCAGCGCGTCGCGGACGTGCCGGAGGCTTCGGTCAAGGCGCATGTCTTCGAGCACGAAAAGAGCGGTGCGCGCCTGCTCTATCTCCAGACGACGGACGACAACAAGGTCTTTTCGATTTCGTTCCGCACGCCGCCGACGGATGACACGGGCGTCGCGCACATCGTCGAGCATTCGACGCTCTGCGGCTCGCGCAAGTACCCGCTGAAGGAGCCGTTCGTCGAACTCGTCAAAGGCAGTCTCAACACGTTCCTCAATGCCATGACGTACCCGGACAAGACGATGTACCCGGTCGCGAGCCGCAACGACAAGGACTTCCAGAACCTCATGGATGTCTACCTTGATGCGGTCTTTTATCCGGCCATGCGCGAGGACCCGCAGGTCCTGATGCAGGAGGGCTGGCACTACGAGGTCACGGACGAAAAAGATCCTCTGCGTTACAGCGGCGTCGTCTACAATGAGATGAAGGGCGCTCTGTCTGCGCCGGACGACTTGCTCGAAAGCCGTATCATGCAGTCGCTCTACCCGGATACGACGTATCATCACGAATCCGGCGGCGATCCAGCGGCCATTCCGCAGCTGACGCAGCAGATGTTCTGCGATTTCCATGCGAAATACTACCATCCGTCGAACAGCTACATCTTCCTCTACGGCGACATGGACATCGACGAGAAGCTCGCATATCTCGACGAGGCGTATCTCTCGCACTTTGACCGCATCCCCGTGCCGTCGCATATCGGCACGCAGCAGCCGTTCTCGGAGCTCCGCCGCGTCGAGCGCTCGTATCCGGTCGGGGCAGAGGAGGGGACGGACGAAAAAACGTTCCTGTCCCTCAACTGGATGGTCGGCGAGACGAAGGACGCCGAGACGATGGCGGGCCTTGAAGTCCTCGAACATGCGCTCCTCCGCACGCAGGCCGCACCGCTCCGCAAAGTGCTTATTGACGCGAAGCTCGGCAAGGACGTCGATTCCGAGTTCGAGACGGATGTCATGCAGCCATTTTTCTCGATCATCATCAACAATTCCGAGGCGGAGCGCGCTGAAAAGTTCCGCACGCTCGTCATGGAGACGCTGCAGGACCTCGCGGACAAAGGCCTCGACCGCACGCTGATGGAGGCGTCGCTGAACCTCTATGAGTTCAAGCTTCGCGAGGCGGATTTCGGCAGTGCGCCGAAAGGCCTCATCTACAACATCCGTTGCATGAAGAGCTGGCTCTACGATGGCGACCCCGTTGCGTATCTCTACTATGAAGACTTGCTCAAAAAGCTCCGCGCTGGGCTCGACAATGGATACTTTGAGAACCTCATCCGCACATACTTCCTCGAAAACCACCATGTGACGCTGCTGACGCTCGCGCCGTCGAAGACGATGGCGACCGAGAAGGAACGTGCCATGCAGCAGGAACTCAAGGCTCGCCGCGCGAAGATGACGGATGACGATGTCCGCAAGATCGTCGCAGCGACAAAGGCGCTCAAAGAGCGCCAGCAGACGCCGGACAGCCCGGAAGCGCTCGCGAAGATCCCCGTGCTCGAACGCAAGGACATCCGCAAGAAGGCGTATGCGTATCCGCTCGAGGTCAAGGAGCAGGCGGGCGTGAAGCTGCTCGAAAGCGACGTCACGACGAACGGCATCGCCTACCTGCAGTTCTACTTCGACGCGAAAGCCGTGCCGCAGGAAGACCTCCCGTATGCCTATCTACTCTGCGCACTGCTCGGCAGCGTTGATACAAAGGCGCATGGCTACATGGATCTCGCGAATCTCACGAACCTTCACACTGGCGGCATCAGCTTCGACCTCGGCGCCTACACGGAAAAGGACGCGCCGCAGAGCTTCCTGCCGAAATTCAAGGTACAGGCAAAGGCGCTGATTCCGAAACTGCCGGAACTCTTCTCGCTCTTAAAGGAAATCCTCACCGAGAGCGTCTTCACCGACAAGAAGCGCATCCATGAACTCCTCGAGCAGGAGCAGGTTTCCATCGAACTCAGCATGCAGCGCAGCGCCCACCAGATCGTGGCCTCGCGCCTTGCGGCGTACTTCACGAAAGCGGGGGCTTATCTCAATGAGGGCGGCCTGCCATACTATACGTTCGTCAAAACGTTCCTGAAGGACTTCGACGCGTCGTTTGCAAAGCTCCAGGACGTGGCCGCAAGCATCCTGCCGCGCATTTTCCGCACGCAGAAGCTCGCCGTCAGCATCACGACGGCAGCCCAGGACATGGCGGCTGTCGAGCAGGAGCTCGCAAAGTTCCTGCCGTGCCTGTCGCAGGAAAGCTTTGACGAGGAGCCGTATACGTTTCCGCTCAAAAAGGCAAAGGAAGCGCTGATGTCGTCGAGCCAGGTGCAGTACGTCGGCAAGGGCGCGAACTTCCGCGAGCTCGGTTTTGAGTACACGGGCGCGATGCATGTGCTCGAGACACTGCTGCGCTATGGCTGGTTCTGGACGAAGATTCGCGTGCAGGGCGGCGCCTATGGCGCGTTCACGAACTTCAAGCGCAACGGCACGCTGTTCTTTGGCTCATACCGCGACCCGAATGTCAAAGAGACGCTCGACGTCTTTGACCAGACGGCAGACGTCGTCAAGAACTTCTCGGCAGATGACCGCGAGATGACGAAGGCCGTCATCGGCACGATGAGCGGCGTCGACATGCCGCTGACGCCGCGCGCGAAGGGCACGGCGGCCGCGGAGTGCTATCTGCGCGGCATCACGTACGAAGACCGCCAGAAGACGCGCGACGAAATCCTCTCGGCGACGCCCGAAGACATTCGCGCCATCGCGCCCATCATCGAGGCGGCCATGAAGGAAGACGCGATCTGCGTCTTCGGCGGCGAGGCGAAGCTGCAGCAGAATGCCGAACTTTTCGACCGCATGACGCGCGTCATGGACTGATGATGCCTCCCCCTTTTGGGGGAGGTGCCCCGAAGGGGCGGAGAGGGTAACGACCTAGCGAAATTCTCGTTTGCATTGACTTTCGAGAGTTGTCATGCAATAATAAAGGCAATTGCGAAACAGGCTGTTTTTAGGAGGGCTTTTCAGTGAAAAAAGAAATCTTTACGGGCGCAGGCGTCGCCCTCATCACGCCGTTCACGGAAGATGGCATCAATTATCCCGAGTTCGCGCGTCTCATCGAGGACCAGATCGCGGGCGGGACGGACGCCATCGTCGTTGCGGGCACGTCGGGCGAAGCCGCCACGATGCCGGATGCCGAGCACCGCGCGTCTATCAAGTTTGCCTGCGAGCAGGTGAAAGGCCGCATCCCCGTCATCGCCGGCACGGGCTCGAATGACACGGCCTATGCCATCGACCTTTCGAAATACGCTGAGAGCGTCGGCGCGACGGCCCTCCTCGTCGTGACGCCGTATTACAACAAGTGCACGCAGAAAGGCCTCGCCGCGCACTACAAGGCAATCGCCGACAGCGTGAACATCCCGATCATCCTCTACGACGTGCCGTCGCGCACGGGCGTCGCGATTGCGACGGAGACGTATGCGGAGCTCGCAAAGCATCCGAACATCGTCGCCGTCAAAGAGGCGAATGGCGACCTTTCGAAAATCTTGCGCTTGCGCGCGGCCGTGCCGGAGCTCACGGTCTATTCCGGCAACGACGATCAGATTGTGCCGATCCTCTCGCTCGGCGGCAAGGGCGTCATCTCCGTCCTCTCGAACGTCGCGCCGAAAGACACGCACGACATGTGCCAGTTCTACTTCGACGGCAAAGTGGAACTGGCGGCAAAGCTCCAGATTGCCTACAGCGACCTCATTGACGCGCTGTTCTGCGAAGTCAACCCGATCCCGGTCAAGACGGCCATGCGCCTCAAAGGCTACGCGGCAGGGCCCCTGCGCATGCCGCTTTCGGAAATGAGCGAAGAACACCTCGCGCAGCTGAAAAAAGCGCTGAAAAACCATGATTTGATCTAAAACAGAAGCCCCCGAGAGGGGGCCTTCTGTTTTAAGGGAGGCATATCCTTCATGCACAATGTTTTCGACATTGTCGGCCCTGTCATGATCGGGCCTTCGAGTTCGCATACGGCGGGGGCCGTGCGGCTCGGGCTCATGGCGCGGCAGGTGCTCGGCGAAGTGCCTGTGCGGGCTGACATCGAGCTGGCGGGCTCGTTTGCCCAGACGTACCGCGGCCACGGCACGGACAAGGCGCTCGTCGCGGGCATCCTCGGTTTCCGCCAGGACGACGAACGCATCCGCGACGCGCTCGCCATCGCGGCGCGGCAGGGGCTCGACGTGCGCTTTCAGACCGTCCAGCTGCCCGATGCCCATCCGAATACGGCCATCATCCGCCTGATCGGCGTCACGGGCCGCCTCGCGCGCATCCGCGGCGCCTCGGTCGGCGGCGGCAACATCCTCGTCTCGAACATCGACGGCTACGAGGTCGAGCTTTCGGGTGCGTATCCGGCGCTCATCGCGATTCACCGCGACCGCCCAGGCGTCGTCGCGCAGGTCACGCAGATTCTCTCGCGCTACGAGGTCAACATCGCCTTCATGCGCGTCAGCCGCCAGAACCGCGGCGAGACAGCCATGATGATCATGGAGCTCGATGACGTGCCAGCAGACGAAGTCGTCGAGGAATGTCAGGAAGTCTGCGACGTGGAGCATGCATTCAGCATCCCGCCGATTGGCTGAGGAGGTCGGATATGATACAATTCAACACCGTCGCGGAACTCGTGAAGCTCGCCGAGGGAAAAGAGCTCCCAATCCACGACATCGTCGTCGCGCGCGAAATGCACGACACGCAGCGGCCGAAGCAGGCGATCCTCGAGGAGATGCAGCGCAACTGGGAAGTCATGCAAGCTTCCATCGAGCGCGGCATCGAAAACGAGGAACGATCTGTCAGCGGCCTTACGGGCGGGGACGCAGAGAAAATTTACGAGCACCGCAAAGGCGGCTACCTCGGTGCGGCGGCGCTTTCGGCGGCAGCCTATGCCGTCGGCGTCAGCGAAGTCAATGCCGTTATGGGACGCATCGTCGCATGTCCGACGGCTGGCAGCTGCGGCATCGTGCCAGCGGCGCTTTATGCCGCGCGCGAACAGCGTCATGTCACGGATGAGGCCATCGTCGGGGCGCTTTTCACGGCGGCGGGCATCGGCATGGTCATCGATCAGAATGCCTCGATTGCTGGTGCCGAGGGCGGCTGTCAGGCCGAGTGCGGCGCGGCGGCGGGCATGGCAGCGGCGGCACTCGTCGAGCTCGCCGGCGGCACGCCCGCACAGATCGCGAATGCCTGCGCGCTCGCGATCAAGAATCTCCTCGGCCTCGCCTGCGACCCCGTTGCGGGCCTCGTCGAGGTGCCGTGCGTCAAGCGCAACGGCTTCTGCACGGTTCATGCGATGCTCGCGGCTGACATGACGCTTTCTGGCGTCCAGTCCGTCATCCCTGTCGATGATGTCATCCTCGCGCTCGACACGATCGGCCGCTCAATGCCCCGCAGCATCCGCGAGACGGCCGAGGGCGGTCTCGCCGCGACGCCGTCTGGCAAAGCGCTCGCGCGCCGCATCTACCCGAAATAAATTTGTCATCTGCGGCAGGACTTTTTTGCCTGATGGCGAATATATGCTTTATGCAAACCAGAAAAAGAAGATAAAGGAGAGTCTTATCTATGAAGAAACTCATGCGTCTGGTATTCGTCCTCTGCCTGCTTGTCTTCGGCACGCAGACCGCGTTTGCGAACTCGGACAAGGCGACGATTCTCGAAGGCGCTGACATCACGAGCATTCATCGCCTCGCGCTCGCGAAGCCGCTCTACATCCCGTCGGATAGCCTCGCGCCGACGATGGACCAGCTCATCCAGATCGAGGGCGATGCGAGCAAAGTCGCGCGCATGTACGTCATCCCGTACGGGGCGACGGTTGAGAGCGTCAAGACCGACACGCAGGTCGATCTCCTTGCGCTCGACCGTCATCAGGCTGCCAAGGTCTTCAAGGACAATGCGTCCAAGTATGCGGATGCCTATGTCGTGCTGACGGTGGCGAATGACAGCCGCACGTCGTTCTTCTTTGACGTCTACAAAGCGGGCACGAACGAGCTCCTCTACACGTATCAGATTCAGGCGAACCGTTCTGAAAAGGACAGCGTCGCTACGTATCAGAACTTCTGCGAGCAGTTCTACAAGAACTTCGAACGTTCCATCGCGGAGCAGCAGAAAGACAACGCCAAAGCAGAAAAGAAAGCAAAATAAGCCAAAGGGGGCGGTTGCAGCACCGTGCTGTAATCGTCCCCTTTTGTGCACTCAGCTTTTCGTATGCGCCAAAATGATTGGCTTGATCTTCGCATCTTCCGCGAGCTCCTCGCTGATGTACCCGGCGCTGACCATGGCGTCGAGCACGACGAACTGCCGCTTCTTCGCCATCATGAAATCTTCATAGGGCGAGTAGACAGACGGTGCGTTCGGCAGGCCCGCGAGCATCGCGGCTTCCGGCAGCGCGAGGTCTTTCGGCGCCTTGCCGAAGAAGCCGTCAGCCGCCGCGCCGATGCCATAGTAGCCCGAGCCATAGTAGATGGTGTTGAGGTAGAGCTCGAGGATTTCGCCTTTTGAGTAGTTCGCTTCCATGTCGAGCGCGAGAAGCAGTTCCTCCGCCTTGCGGCCGAACGACTGTTCATGCGAGAGGAAGAGGTTTTTGACGAGCTGCTGCGTGATCGTGCTCGCACCTTCCTCAATCTCGCCATATTGCAGGTTTACGAGCGCCGCGCGCGCGACGCCGTTGACGTCAAAGCCGTGATGTTCGTAAAAGCGCCGGTCTTCGACGGCGACGACGGCATCCTTGAGGTTCTGCGGAATCTTGTCAATCGTCACATAGCCGTCTTTCTGCACGCGGCTGTTGACCGCACGGCGCAGGAACACGAGGCGGCTCAGGCGGTCGAGGTTGCTGACGGGCGCGTCTGTCGTGGCGTAGCCTGAGGGCATCTGCTGTTCGAGCTTTGGCAAAAAATCACCGATGCCCTGCCAGGTGCGCGGCAGAAAGATGTTGGCGCCGCCCGCGAGCAGGTACGTGCAGCCAAAGACGATGGCGAGAAAAGCGAGAAAACGCAGCGGGCGGAAGCCGCGCCGGCGGGAAGATCTGCTCATGGAAGTCTCCTTTGTGGTTTCAGGTTTTGAAAAACTGCTTCCATTATACCATAGCAGTGCAAAACATTTTTCACTTTGGATACAAAAAACACTTGCATTTTTATACGCGAAAGTCGTATAATTATAAACATCAATTCACGAGCAGCCTGGGCAGGATGCACAAGCGCAGCTCGGAGGGGGTATGACGGTATGACAAAAAAGGTCAGCGTCCTGGGCGCGACCGGATATGCGGGGGCGGAGCTTCTCCGGATCCTCTACAGCCACCCGCAGGCAGAGGTCGTCCACATCACGTCGGAGAGCCACACGGGCGAGCCGATTGCGGCGCTTTATCCGCATTTGCGAGGACTCTACAATCTGACGCTCGAGAGCATGAAGGACATCGAGGCCATCGGCCGTGACAGCGACTTCGTCTTCATCGGCCTGCCGCATGGCCATGCGATGGAGGTTGGCAAGGCCCTCAAGGAACTGCCAACACGCATCATCGACCTCGGCGCGGATTTCCGGTTCTCTGACACGGCCGTCTATGAAGCCTGGTACCACGTCGAACACACGTATCGCGATGCCCCGCGTGTCTATGGCCTCGCCGAGCTCAATCGCGCCGCCATCAAAGAAGCGAAAATCATCGGCAATGCCGGCTGCTTCACGACAGCGAGCATCCTCGCGCTCGCGCCGCTCGCGGCCTCGCACCTCATCGACACGAAGAGCATCATCGTCGATGCGAAATCCGGCGTCACGGGAGCGGGCAGGGGACCGAAGCTTGCGAACCACTTCCCCGAGCTCTATGACAACTTCCGCGCTTACAATGTCGCGCATCACCGACACACGCCGGAAATCGAGCAGGCCATCGCTGAAATTTCCGACGAGGAGACGCTGATCAATTTCACGCCGCACCTCGTTCCGATGGGCCGCGGCATCCTCGCGACATGCTATGCGAATCTCAAGGATGGCGCGACGCCGGAACTCGTCGATGCGGCCTATGAAAAGCTCTACGGCAAGGAGTTCTTCATCCGCCTGCTCGGCCGGAACGGCTACCCGTCGACAAAGGAAGTCCGCGGTTCGAACTACTGCGACATCGCCTGGCATATCGACGAGCGCACGCACCGCGTCATCGCGCTCTCGGCCATTGACAACCTCGTCAAAGGCGCAGCCGGACAGGCCGTGCAGAACTTCAACATCGCCTGCGGGTTTGATGAAAAGACGGCTTTGGATGTCGTTCCGATGTATCCTTGAAATCTTGAAATCCACCATAGGAGGGTTCTCTATATGTTCTCTGAAAAAAATGCCAAGCTTGGCGTCACGTTCCCGAAAGGCTTTTCTGCTGCTGGCGTGAAGGCCGGCATCAAGAAGAGCGGCAACCCGGACCTCGCCGTCATCTACACGAAGACGGAGGCCGTTGTCGCTGGCACGTTCACGCAGAACCAGGTTGCGGCTGCCCCGGTCTTTGCGTCGAAAAAAGTCGTCGCTACGGGCACGGCGCACGCCGTCGTTTCGAACTCCGGCTGCGCGAACGCCTGCACGGGCGCTGTCGGTGATGCGGACGCGAAGAAGACGCAGGAAGTCGCCGCCGCCGCACTCGGCTGCGATCCGCTCGACGTCATCGTCGGCTCGACGGGCGTCATCGGCGTGCCTCTGCCGATGGACAAGGTTGAAGCGGGCGTCAAGCAGGCCGTTTCGGAGCTCGACCCCGACGGCAGCGAGAAGGCCGCCAACGCCATCATCACGACGGACACGCACACGAAATCCTGCTCGACGACAATCACGGTCGGCGGCAAGGAAGTCCGCTTCGGCGCGATTGCCAAAGGCTCGGGCATGATTCGCCCGAACATGGCGACGATGCTCTGCTACATCACGACAGACCTCGCCATTGACCAGAAGCTCTTGCAGGAGGCGCTCTCGACCGTTGTCGAGACGACGTTCAACATGATTTCTATCGACGGCGACATGAGTACGAATGACATGGTCATCGTCATGGCGAACGGCGAGGCTGGCAACGCGAAAATTACGGAGAAAGGCGCCGATTACGACAAAGTCGTCGAGACCCTGCACGCCATTTCCAAAGGCATGGCTGAGCGCATCGCTTCCGATGGCGAGGGCGCGACGAAGTTCCTCAAGATCCACGTCCATGGCACGAAGTCGTTTGCCGATGCCAAGACGGTCGGCATGGCCGTCGCGAACAGCCCGCTCGTCAAGACGGCGTTCTTTGGCGAAGACCCGAACTGGGGCCGTGTCATCTGCGCTGTTGGCTATGCTGGCGTGCCGATGGACCCTGAAAAGACGGTCGTTTCGTTTGGCGGCATCCCGGTCTATGCACATGGCGTCGGCGCAAATGCCGACAAAGACGCGCTTGCCAAGGCCATGGCCGAGCATGACATCATGATCGACATCGACCTCGCGGATGGCCCGGAGGAAGCCACGGTCTTCTCGTGCGACTTCTCGTACGAGTACGTCAAGATCAACGGCGAGTATCACACCTGATCGGAGGTGCCTCCTATGTTTACCTCCGAAGACAAGGCAGCCATCCTCGTCGAGGCGCTGCCGTACATCCAGGAATTTTACGGCAAAACCGTCGTCATCAAGTACGGCGGCAATGCCATGGTCAGCGACGACCTCAAAGAAAAGGTCATGGAGGACATCGCCCTCCTCAAATACGTCGGCGTGCGGCCCGTCATCATCCACGGCGGCGGCCCCGAGATCACGGGCTTCCTCAAAAAGGTGGGCAAGGAGACGAGCTTTGTCTCCGGCCTGCGCGTAACGGATGAAGAAACGGTCGAAATCGCCGAAATGGTGCTCGACGGCAAGGTCAATTCCGAAATCGTGAACCTCCTGAACCACCGCGGCGTCAAGGCCGTCGGCATCTCGGGCAAGGACGCGGGCCTGATTCGCGCGAAGAAGAAGCTCGCGACGGTCTATGACGGCGACGACAAGAAAAAGGTGGACATCGGCTATGTCGGGCAGGTCGAGGACGTCGATACAGGCATTCTTGACGACCTGCTCGAAGGCGGCTACATCCCCGTCATCGCGCCGATCGGCGTCGACGAGGACGGCATGAGCTACAATATCAATGCCGACTACGTCGCGGCGGAAATCGCAGGTGCACTGCATGCGGAAAAGCTGCTGCTCCTCACGGACATCGAAGGCGTCTACAAGGACTATCACGACAAGAGCACGTTCCTCTCGACGCTGACGCAGGCCGAGGCGCGCGAGTACATCAAGACGGGCGTCATCAGTGGCGGCATGATTCCAAAAATCGAAGCCTGCCTGCGCGCTCTCGACGCCGGCGCCGGCAAATCGCACATCATCGACGGCAGAATGCCACACGCCATCCTCTTGGAACTTCTGACTTCCAAGGGTATCGGAACACAGGTGGAACGGTAGAAAGAAAAAGCCTCCCTCTCAGAGGGAGGTGCCCGAAGGGCGGAGGGAGTCTCACAAGCATGTAATATGAAATGCACGATTGTGATTTATGCGGGGATCGAAAAAAGCGACTATGCAACCCCGCATAAAAAGCAATCTGGAATCGAATGCGTCTTTCTTGTGAGACTCCCTCAGTCACCCATTCGGGTGACAGCTCCCTCTGAGAGGGAGCCAAGGAATAAGGAGTTGTATCTATGACAGAAGCAGATCAACAGATTTTTGACGAAGACAAGGGCGCGTACCTCCCCGTCTTCTCTCGCTACAAGATCGTCCTCGACCACGGCGAGGGGGCGTATGCCTATGACATCGACGGCAACAAGTACCTCGATTTCCTTGGCGGCATCGCTGTCAATGTCCTCGGCCACGGCTATGCGCCGCTCGTCAAGGCCATTTCCGAGCAGGCGGGCAAGATGATTCACTGCTCGAACCTCTACTACACGAAGCCGCAGGCTGACGCGGCCGCGAAGCTCGTGAAGCTTTCGGGCCTCGGCAAGGCGTTCTTCGGCAACTCGGGTGCCGAGGCAAACGAAGGTGCCATCAAGGTCGCGCGCAAGTACGCGCATAGCATCGACCCTGAGAAATCCACGATCCTGACGGCTTGGAACAGCTTCCACGGCCGCACGATTGCAACGCTGACAGCGACGGGGCAGACGCATTACCATGAGGGCTTCGGCCCGCTGCCGGACGGCTTTGACTACGTCCATTACAACGACCTCGCCGAGCTCGAGTCCAAGATGAACGACAAGACGTGCGCTGTCATGCTCGAGACCATCCAGGGCGAGGGCGGTGTCTACACGCCGGCGCCTGGCTACCTCGAGGGCGTGCGAAAACTCTGCGATAAGTACCATGCACTGCTGATTTTCGACGAAATCCAGGCAGGCATCGGCCGCAGCGGCAAGTTCTTCGCCTATGAGAAATACGGCGTCAAGCCTGACATCGTGACACTCGCGAAAGGTCTTGCCGGCGGCGTTCCGATTGGCGCGTTCATTACGACAAACGAGGCGGCCGCGGCCATGAAGCCTGGCGACCACGGCACGACATTCGGCGGCAACCCGCTTGCCTGCGCGGCCGCGAACGTCGTCCTCGATACCGTGCCGAAACCTGATTTCCTCGCGCATGTCGAGAAGGTCGGCAGCTATTTCAAGGCCAAGCTCCTTGGATTGCAGGAGAAAAATCCGGGCCTCATCAAAGACGTCCGCGGCACAGGCCTGATCCTCGGCGCAGAACTCACGATTCCCGGCCGCGACATCGTCAACGACGTGCTGGCCAAAGGCGCGATCATCAACTGCACGGCCGGCAACGTCCTGCGCTTCATCCCGCCGCTGATTATCACGGAAGATCAAATCGATGAGGTCGTCAGCATGATTGACGATGTGCTTCCCAAATACTGCTGAAAAATAAATGTCTAGCTAATACGGACAAGTTGTGCTATGATGGTTGTTAGTTTGATATAAGGGAGGGGTTTTATGCTCAAAGGCAAAGACCTGTTATCCATTCATGACCTCTCGCTCGACGAGTTCCATGCGATCCTCGACCTCGCGAAGGAGCTCAAGGCCATGCAGAAAGCGGGCGTCGAGCACCATATCCTCGCGGGCAAGACGCTTGGGATGATTTTCGAGAAGTCCTCGACGCGCACGCGCGTTTCGTTCGAAACGGGCATGTACCAGCTTGGCGGGCAGGCGTTGTTCCTGTCGAACCGTGACCTGCAACTTGGCCGCGGCGAGCCGATCAAGGACACGGCACGCGTGCTTTCGCGCTACCTCGACGGCATCATGATTCGTACGTACGGCCATGACCGTGTGGAGGAGCTCGCGAAGTGGGCGAGCGTCCCGGTCATCAACGCTTTGACGGACCTCTTGCATCCGTGCCAGGTCCTGACGGACCTCCTGACGATCCAGGAGCACAAGGGCAGTCATCTTTCGGATCTCAAAATGGTCTATGTCGGCGACGGCAACAACATGACGAACAGCTATCTCTATGGCGCGGCCAAGGCGGGCATGACGTTCGTCGCCGCGACGCCGGAGGACTACCGCCCTGATCCGACCGTCGTCAAGAACGCGATGGAAGATGCGAAAGAAACGGGCGCGAAGCTCTCGCTCATGACGGATCCGCACGAGGCCGTCAAGGACGCCGACATCGTCGTGACGGACACTTGGGCCAGCATGGGGCAGGAAGCCGAGCACGAGGCGCGCAAAAAGATTTTCGCACCGTATCAGGTCAACAAGGAACTGCTCGCAGACGCTGACAAGCGCGTCATCGTCATGCACTGCCTCCCAGCGTACCGCGGCGAGGAAATCACGGAAGATGTCTTCGAGGCAAACGCCAATGTCATCTTTGACGAAGCCGAAAACCGGCTGCACACGCAAAAGGCTATCATGGCGCTCACGATGGGCGATTGATTTAGAGAAGAGAGGTTATTCACTATGGCAGACAAAGTCAAAAAAGTCGTTCTCGCATATTCCGGCGGTCTCGATACCTCCGTCATCATCCCGTGGCTCAAGGAGCATTACGACGGCTGCGAAGTCATCGCCTGCTGCGCCGATGTCGGCCAGGGCGACGAGCTCGATGTCGTGCATGACAAGGCTCTGAAGTCCGGCGCTTCGAAGGTCTACATCGAAGACGTCAAGGAAGAATTCCTCAAGGAATACGTCTGGCCGACGCTCAAGGCCGGCGCTGTCTACGAGGACAAGTACCTCCTCGGCACGTCGTTTGCACGTCCGCTCATCGCGAAGAAGCTCGTCGAAGTGGCGAAAAAAGAGGGCGCGGATGCCATCGCTCACGGTGCGACGGGCAAGGGCAACGACCAGGTCCGCTTCGAGCTGACGGTCAAGGCACTCGCACCGCACATCAAACTGATTGCTCCGTGGCGCGAGTGGGACCTCGACTCCCGTTCGGCGGAAATCGAGTACGCCAAGAAGCACGGCATCCCCATCGCGACGGAAAACAAGACGTATTCCATGGACCGCAACATCTGGCACCTCTCGCATGAGGGCTCCGACCTCGAAGACCCCGCGAACGAGCCGCATGATTCCATGTTCCTGATTTCGAAGGCTCCGCAGGAAGCGCCGGACAAGCCCGAATACGTCACGATTGACTTCGAAAAGGGCGAGCCGGTCGCCGTCAATGGCAAGAAGCTCGGCCCGGTCGAACTCCTGACGGAACTCAACGAGATTGGCGCGCGCAACGGCGTCGGCATCGTCGACATCTGCGAAAACCGCCTCGTCGGCATGAAGTCGCGCGGCGTCTATGAGAACCCGGGCGGATCCATCCTCTACTACGCACACCGCGAACTCGAATACCTCTGCCTCGACCGCATGACGTATCATTTCAAGCAGCATGTCGGCGTCCGCTTCGGCGAGCTCGTTTACGATGGTATGTGGTTTTGCCAGCTCCGCGAAGCGCTCTCTGCGTTTGTCGACAGCACGCAGCAGACGGTCACGGGCCAGGTCAAGCTCAAGCTCTACAAGGGCAACATCATTTCCGCCGGCTCGACGAGCCCGTATTCGCTCTACAGCAAGGAGTTCGTCACATTCGAGCATGACGACGTCTACAACCAGGCCGATGCGACGGGCTTCATCAACCTGTTCGGCCTGCCGCTCGAAGTCCGCGCACTGATGCAGGAGAAAACGAACAAATGAGCGAAGCCATGTGGGGCGGCCGGTTTTCCAAGACCACGGACGAAATGATCAATGAATTCCAGGCCTCCATCAACTTTGACAAACGCATGTACCACGAGGACATCCACGGTTCGATTGCGCATGCGAAGATGCTGGCAAAAGTCGGGATTCTCAGCGAAGAGGACCGTGACGCCATTGTAAATGGCCTCCTCGCCATCGAGAAAAAAATTGACGCAGGCGACTTCGATTTCTCTGTGGACCTCGAAGACATCCACATGAACATCGAGAAGCGCCTGACGGAAGCGATCGGCGATGCTGGCGGCCGCCTGCACACGGCGCGCAGCCGCAACGACCAGGTCGCGCTCGACACGCATATGTACATCCGCAAGGAAGTCACGGCCGTGCAGAAGGAGATCCAGAATCTCCAGCAGGCGCTCGTCGAGGCAGCCGAGAAATACGGCGATGTCATCATGCCGGGCTACACGCACCTTCAGCGTGCGCAGCCGATCCTGTTCTCGCATCACCTCATGGCATACTTCGCGATGCTCGCGCGCGACTTCGAGCGCTTCGAGGGCGTCTACCGCCGCGCAGACATCATGCCGCTCGGCGCTGGCGCACTCGCGGGCACAACGTTCCCGATTGACCGCGAATACGTTGCCGCACAGCTCAATTTCGAGCGCATCTACGGCAACAGCCTCGATGCCGTCAGCGACCGCGACTACATCATGGAGTTCCTGTCGGCGGCTTCGATTCTCATGGTGCATCTCTCGCGCCTTTCGGAGGAAACGATTCTCTGGTGCACGCGCGAGTTCCATTTCGTCGAACTTGATGACGCGCACTGCACGGGCTCGTCGATGATGCCGCAAAAGAAGAACCCTGATGTCTCCGAGCTTGTTCGCGGCAAGACGGGCCGCGTCGTCGGTCACCTCATGGCCATGCTGATGGTCGTCAAGGGCCTGCCGCTCGCCTATAACAAGGACTTGCAGGAAGACAAGGAAGGCATCTTCGATGCGATTGACACCGTGAAGTTCAGCCTTTCCGTCTACGCGCAGCTCATCCGCGGCATGAAGGTCCGCAAGGAGGTCATGAAGCGCGCCGTCACCGAGGACTTCTCGAATGCGACGGACCTCGCCGACTATCTCGTCAAGAAAGGCATGCCGTTCCGCAAGGCGCACGCCGTCTCCGGACAGGCCGTGCACCAGTGCATCGAGGCAGGCAAGTACCTCGAAGACATGACGATGGACGAGTTCCACGCGCTGTCACCGCTCTTCGATGACGACATCAAGGACGCCATCCGTCCCGAGACATGCGTCAAGAACCGCAACTCGCTCGGCGGCACGTCATACGCGCAGGTCGCCCGCCAGATCGAAGCGGCAAAACAGCTGCTCGCAAGCGAGCGCGCTGTTGCGGAGCAGGCGGAAAAGAAGCAGATCTGATAAAAACAAAAGGGCAAAAACACTTGATTGAGGCCCCAATCTATGCTAGGGTATGGGTATACATTAGCATGGATTGGGGTTTTCTTTTTTATGATGAAAGCGGGATTCTTCGATATTGACGGCACGTTGATCAATATCATGCGGCAACAGACGCGCATCACGGAGCCGACGCGTGCGGCGATCCGCAAGCTGCGCGCGGCGGGCTGCAAGACGTTCATCGCCTCGGGGCGGCCGAAAGCGTATCTCGACCCGGAACTCCTCGAAAAGGGCGACTTTGACGGCTACGTCCTGATGAATGGCGCACTCGTGCTCTACGAGGGGCGCGTCATCTATCACCAGCCGCTGCCGAAGACGGATGTCAAAGCCATCACGGAACTTTGCGAGCAGCGCGGCGTCGAGTACATCCTCGAAGGAGCGGAGCACACGTATCTGAAGCGCGAATTTCGCGGCTTTGAGGCATTTTACCAGAGCATCGACGTCGATACGGACTTCTTCGTGCGCGACTACGACATCGACGACCTCGAGATCGGCAAGATGGAATTTTACTCCACGGAACCGCTCGGCGGCGGACTCTTCACAGAGCTTTTGCAGTGGCCAGGGCTTACGGGCGTCATGGACCCTTTTCACAAGAAAAACCTCGAACTCTACGCGAAGGACATCACAAAGGGCTCGGGCATCCTCCATGCGCTCGAGGCGCTCCAGATTCCCGTTGCCGAGAGTTTTGCGTTTGGCGACGGCGTTAACGACATCGAAATGATGCAGACGGTCGGCTATGGCATCGCCATGGGCAACGCACAGCCGCAGGTCAAGGAAATCGCGGCCGCGACCGTGCCGAGCGTTGATGACGACGGCGTCGCCTGGGGCATCGAACATCTGATTTTGAAAGGAGACGCGTGATTTCATGGCGAATAAATACAAAAAGATCCTTTTCGTGCTGCTGGCGGTCTTTGCACTGCTGGCCGCGGGCTGCGGGGCACCGAAGGATGCCGGCGGCTCGGGAAGTGCCGCAACGAGCACGAGCAGCGCGCAAGCGGCCAAGGGCAATCTGACAATCCAGATGCTCAACGTCGGACAGGGCGACTCGATTCTCGTGAAGACGGCCGAGCAGACGGTCCTCATTGACACGAGCGATGTCGACGAGCGCGACAAGCTCCGGAGCGAGCTCAAGAAGGCCGGCGTCAAGAAAATCGACAAAGTCATCCTGACGCATCCGCATGCCGATCATATCGGCGGCATGGACGTGCTGCTCGATGAAGGCTACAACATTGGCGCCATCTACGACAACGGCATGCCCTCGACCTCGAAGCTCTACCTCGGCTACATGAAGAAGGCCAAGGCGAAGAACATCGAGCACAAGGGCCTCAAAGAAGGCGACGTCCTCGACTTTGGCGGCGGCGTCAAGTTCGAAGTCCTGAGCCCGACGGCCTCGCTCGTGAAAAAAGGGCAGGCGAAAGGCTACAAGCATGACCCGAACAACGAGTCCGTCGTCGGCCGCCTTGTCTTCGGCCAGTTCACGATGCTGTTCACGGGCGATGCGGAAAAGGAGACGGAAGCGGAAATTCTCAAGGCGCACAAAGGCGATGTCAAGAGCCTCGTGCTCAAGGCGCCGCATCATGGCAGTCATACGTCTTCTTCGCCCGAATACCTCAAGGCCGTCCAACCCGAGACCTGCCTGATCTCGTGCGGTGCGGGCAACGATTACGGCCATCCGCACAAGGAGACGCTTGACAAGTACAAGAAACTCAACGCGAAAGTCTTTGAAACCGACAAGAACGGCACCATCACGATCACGACGGATGGCAAGACGTATGATGTGAAGGGGGAGCATTGATATGATTTCGGCATATCTCGACCGCTTTGAAGAAGACAAGGCCGTGCTGCTGCTCGGCGACGACATGAAAAAATGCAACTTCCCGCGCAAGTACCTGCCGGATGGCCTCAATGAAGGCGATTACGTAAAAATCGACATCCAGTACGACAAGGAAGCAACGGAGGCAGCGGAAGCGGAAGCACAGGCGCTGCTTCATGACGAAGAATGATGGGGGATATCCATTTCATGCGGAATTTCTGGAAAAAACTCTGCTGGTGCCTGCCTCTTTTGGCGCTCGTGCTCGGCGTGCTTGCGCCGCAGGGCGCGGAGGCGCGACAGGCGGAGCTCAATTATTTCACGTCGGAAAAGACGGAGGTCGATGGTCAGGAAGGCTGGCGCATCGAAATTGGCGTCAATCGCGACGATGTGAAATATGAAGTCAAAGAAAAGAGCGTGCTCAAGAAGGAAGTCGTACTCGACATCGCAAATACGGCGCGCGGCAAGCTCGCGCAGCACATCAAGCAGACGGGGCCGCTCGTCTCGGATGTGCAGATTGACGAACTGCAGACAGATGGGGACCGCCATACGCAGGTGCGCTGCACGATCCGCCCGGAGGCTGGCGACGTCGCGTACCGCGTGACGCCGCTGCCCGCCGACCGCCGTGCGCGCAAGCCGTTCCGCCTCGCGCTCGACATTTACCAGAAGCCGACGTCGGCGCCTGCTGGCTCGGTCGGGGATGTCTCCGGCCACACCATCGTGCTCGACGCAGGTCATGGCGGCAGCGATACGGGCGCCGTCGGGCCGTCGGGCGTGACGGAAGCGTCTGTCACGCTGGCCGTCACGCAGGACCTCCGCGACATCCTGCAAAACTCCGGCGCCCGCGTCGTCATGACGCGCGACAAGGACGTCGATGTCTATGGGCCGAATGCGTCGGCTCATGATGAGCTCCAGGCGCGCGTCGATGTCGGGGCGCGCGTGCCGTCGGCCGAAGTGTTCTTGAGCATCCACTGCAATGCCTTCTCAAATCCGGGCGCGCATGGCATGGAGACGTACTACTATCCGGGCTCGAGCGCTGGCTTGCGCTTCGCGACGATCCTCAACGAGGAGCTCGAGAAAGCTGGCGGCCGCACGAACCGCGGCGTCAAATCGGCGAACTTCTACGTCATCCATCATTCGCCCATGCCGGCTTCGCTCGTTGAGCTCGCGTTCGTCACGAACCCGGACGAGGAACGGCTGCTCGCAGATGAAGACTACCAGAAGAACCTCGCCCTGGCTCTCGCAAAAGGCATCGCGCGGTTCTTTGGCGGACGGTAAATCATAACGTATGGAGATGAAAGAAATGAACCCATGCAAATGGAACTTCAAGCAGCTTGCTATGGCCTGCCTGCTCGTGCTGTCCCTCGTGCTGGCAGCTGGCTGCGGGCAGCAGGCTGCGGATCCGTCTTCGGCGACGGACAGTGCTTCTTCGTCGACGTCCTCGGCTTCTTCGAGCGCGTCTTCGTCGTCATCGGCATCGTCTTCGAGCGCGTTGAAGTCGGCGCAGCCTGAGACGCTGACGATCAAGGTCTATTTCCCGAATGCGGACGGCACGAAGCTCATCGCGAACTCGCGCAAGGTCAAGACGGACAGCAAGAACGACAAGTACGCGGCGGCTATGGAGTCGCTGCTCGCGGGCACGACGGAAAAAGATCAGGCGAACATCTTCCCGAAGAAGGTGCAGCTCCAGTCCGTCAAGGTCGAAAACGGCGTCGCAAGCGTCAGCTTCAGCAAAGAGCTCCAGAAGAACTTCGTCGGCGGCTCGACGGGCGAGGAAATGCTCGTCGGCTCCATCGTCAACACGCTGACGGAGTTTCCCGAGGTCAAGAAGGTCCGCATCCTGATTGACGGCAAGGGCATCGAATCCCTCTCCGGCCACATGGACCTCACGGAACCGCTTTCGCGCATGAAGGACCTGCTCTGAGCGGGTTTTCGCGCAGAATGGCGCTTTTCCTTGTGTTTCCTTGCTATTTGTGATATGATGTGCTTTGTATGGGTATTTTCCCCATATATAGAATGAAGAAATCTACAGGAGGTCTTTTCAGACAATGAAAGTTTCAGCAGAAAAAATAGAGAACCAGCAGGTCGTCCTGACCATCGAAGTCGTCGCAGCTGAGCTCGACAAGGCTGAGGAGCGTGCTTGCAAGCGCCTCGCAAACCAGGTCAGCATCCCGGGCTTCCGCAAGGGCAAGGCGCCGCGCGCGATTGTCGAGCGCCACGTCGGCAAGGACTCGGTCCTCCAGGAAGCTTTCGACCTCCTCGCACCGAAGGCTCTCGCCGATGCGATGGAAGACCAGAAGATCGAAGACATCGTCGCTCGTCCGGAAATCGACATCCAGACGCTCGAAGATGGCAAAGACGTCGTGTTCAAGGCAACGGTCGTGCCGCGTCCGGAAGTCAAGCTCGGCGAGTACAAGGGCCTCAAGATTGAAAAAGACGCCGTCAATGTGACGGACGAAGATGTCCAGAAGCAGCTCGAGCACATGGCAGACCATCAGGCAAAGATGGTCGAGGCTCCGGAAGGCGCAGCTGTCGAGAACGGCGACTTCACGACGCTCGATTTCAAGGGCTTCGTCGATGGCGAGGCTTTCGAAGGCGGCGAGGGCAAAGACTACCCGCTGCAGATCGGCTCGAACAGCTTCATCCCGGGCTTCGAGGATCAGCTCGTCGGCGCCAAGGTCGGCGAGGAGAAGGACGTCAACGTCACGTTCCCGGAAGAGTACCATGCAAAAGACCTCGCTGGCAAACCGGCCGTCTTCAAATGCACGATCCGCAGCATCAAGCACAAAGAGCTGCCGGAGATCAATGACGAGTTCGCCAAAGCTTCGAGCAAGTTCCAGACGCTCGACGAGCTGAAGGAAGACCTGCGCAAGAACCTCGAGAAGAACGAGGAGCGCAAAGCTGACGACGCACAGAAGGAAAAAGCGCTCGAGACGGCGACGAACAACACGACGGTTGACGTGCCGCCCATCATGATCGACAACGAAGTCACGCGCATGATCCGCGAGATGGAGATGCGCCTTGCCCAGCAGGGCATGAAGCTCGAGCAGTACCTGCAGTTCGCTGGCACGGACATCGCGAAGCTCCGCGAGACGTACCGTGAGGCGGCGGAGAAGAACGTCCGCACGGGCCTCATGCTCGAAGAAGTCGCAAAAGCAGAAAACATCAAGGTCGATGGCAAGGACCTTGACAAAGAGATTGCCATGATGGCAGCCGCGTATGGCGCGACGCCGAAGCAGGTGGCAAAAATCATCAAAGAACAGGGAAGACTGAGCGATCTCGCTGCAACGGTCCTGCGCAACAAGACGATGCAGTTCATCTTCGACAGCATCGCTGAGTGATTCCCTCAGGGGGGAAAACTATGAGTTATGTACCAATGGTGGTCGAGACGTCGAACCGCGGCGAACGCGCGTACGACATCTATTCGCGCCTCCTCAAAGACCGCATCATCTTCCTCGGCGGCCCGATTGACGATGGTGTCGCGAATACGGTCGTGGCGCAGCTGCTCTTCCTCGAATCGGAAGACCCCGACAAGGATATCTATCTCTACATCAACAGCCCCGGCGGTGTCGTGACGGCAGGCCTTGCCATCTATGACACGATGCAGTATATCAAGCCGGATGTTTCGACCATCTGCATCGGTCAGGCAGCGAGCATGGGTTCCGTGCTGCTGACGGCCGGCGCGAAGGGCAAGCGCTTTGCTCTGCCGATGTCGCGCATCATGATCCACCAGCCGCTCGGCGGCGCACAGGGCCAGTCGACGGACATCCAGATCCAGGCGAAAGAGATCCTGCGCATCCGCGAAGTCATCAACGAGATTCTCGCGGACACGACGGGCCAGAAGATTGATAAAATCGTCGAGGATACGGAGCGCGATAACTTCATGACGGCGGAAGAGGCGAAAGCCTACGGCCTGATTGACGAAGTCATCACGCGCAAGAAAGACAAGGCAGACAAAGCCGAAAAGACATCAAAAACCACGAAGGCTTCGAATTCGAAAGCGAAGGCCGAGGACTGAGAGGTGACGTTCAATGTTGAAGTTCGGCGAAGAAAAAGGACAGCTCAAATGCTCGTTCTGTGGCAAGACGCAGGACCAGGTGCGCAAGCTCGTAGCCGGTCCCGGCGTCTATATCTGCGATGAATGCATCGAACTTTGCAATGAGATCATCGAAGAGGAATTCAGCGAGGATGTCGAAGTGGAACTCAAAGATGTTCCGAAACCGAAAGACATCCGCGCCATCCTCGACCAGTACGTCATCGGTCAGGATGAAGCAAAGAAAACGCTCGCCGTGGCTGTCTACAACCACTACAAGCGCATCAATTCCGGCCAGGTCACGAAGACGGATGATGTCGAACTCCAGAAGTCGAACATCCTCATGATCGGCCCGACCGGCAGCGGCAAGACGCTCCTCGCGCAGTCGCTCGCGCGCATCCTCAATGTGCCGTTTGCTATCGCGGACGCGACGTCGCTGACGGAAGCCGGCTATGTCGGCGAGGATGTCGAAAACATCCTCTTGAAGCTCATCCAGGCAGCCGACTACGACGTCGACAAGGCGGAGCGCGGCATCATCTACATCGACGAAATCGACAAGATTTCCCGCAAGTCGGAGAATCCGTCGATCACGCGCGATGTCTCGGGCGAAGGCGTCCAGCAGGCACTCCTCAAGATCCTCGAAGGCACGCGCGCTTCCGTGCCGCCGCAGGGCGGCCGCAAGCACCCGCATCAGGAGCTCATCTCCATCGATACGACGAACATCCTGTTCATCTGCGGCGGCGCCTTTGATGGCATCGAAAAAGTCATCGAATCGCGCCTCGGCGAGAAGCAGCTCGGTTTCGGTGCGAACATCTCTTCGCACAAGGAACGCAACATCGGCGAAGTGCTGCGCCATGTACTGCCGGAAGACCTTCTCAAGAACGGTCTGATTCCGGAGTTCATCGGCCGCCTGCCGGTCGTCGTGACGCTTGATGCGCTGGGTGAGGACGCACTCGTCGACATCTTGACGAAACCGCGCAACGCGCTCGTCAAGCAGTACGCGAAGCTCCTCGAGATGGACGGCGTCAAGCTCACATTCGATGATGACGCTCTGCGTCTCATCGCAAAGGAAGCTTTGAAGCGCAAGACCGGTGCACGCGGCCTCCGCTCCATCATCGAGAGCATCATGCGCGATGTCATGTACGATGTGCCTTCCGTCGAAGGGGCATCGGCGTGCCGCGTGACGAAAGACGCCGTCGAGAAACACAAGACGCCCGTCGTCACAATCGACAAGAAAGCGAAGTCGAAGCAAGAAGCCTCGGCATAACATCACAAGAACCAGAAAAGGCGCTGCCAGAGTGCAGCGCCTTTTTTTGAAATAGGAAATGGGAAAGGGGAGAAACGCCATGACAAGCCAGATCCGCACGATGCCGCTGATTCCCATGCGCGGCATGCTGGTCTTCCCTTATATGATGATTCATCTCGACATCGGCCGCCCGGCCTCGATTGCCGCACTCGAACAAGCCATGCTGACGGATCACGAAGTCCTCTTGGTGACGCAGCGCGACGCCGGCGTTGATGAACCGAAGGAACGCGACTTGTATGAAGTTGGCACCGTCGCCGAGGTCCAGCGGCTTGTGAAGCTCCCGGACGGCTCTGTCCGCATCCTCGCCGAAGGCCAGACGCGCGGCAAGATCCGCATCTATCGCGAACTCGAAGGATATGTCGAGGCCGAAGTCGATACGTATGAGGACGATGACGAGCCTCTCGGCGCGCATACTGTCGAAAACGATGCGCTCGTGCGCAGCGTCATCGACCAGTTCGAGCAGTGGGTCAAGGCGAGCGGCAAAGTGCCGCCCGAAGCCCTCGTCTCCGTCGCGTTCGTTGATGACGCGGGCCGCATGGCAGACCTCATCGCGAGCCACCTGAACTTGCGCCTCGAGACGCGACAAGAACTGCTTTCGTGCATCGACGTCCGCGAACGCCTTGAAAAGCTCTCGTCCGTGCTGGCCCGCGAACTCGAAATCCTCGAAATCGAAAAGAAGATCGACGCCCGCGTCCACGAGCATATGACGAAGACGCAGAAAGAATACTATCTGCGCGAAAAAATCAAATCCATCCGCGAAGAGCTCGGCGAAGACAGCCAACGTTCGGCCGAAGTCGCAGAGTATCGCAAGCGCCTCGAAGAAGGGCCGTACCCCGACGACGTCAAGAAAGTCGTCGAGCGCGAACTTCAGCGCATGGAAGCCATGAGCGAGCGTTCGCCCGAAAACGATGTCATCCGCACATATCTCGACTGGCTGCTCGACCTGCCGTGGCAGCAGGAATCGAAGGAACAGCTCGACATCCGCGCGGCCCGTGATGTGCTCGAGCGCGACCACTATGGCCTCAAGGAAATCAAGGAACGCATCCTCGATTACCTCGCCGTGCGCCAGCTCATGCCGGAAAAAGCGGCTCCAATCCTCTGTCTCGTCGGCCCTCCGGGCGTCGGCAAGACGTCGCTCGGCAGCTCGATCGCGCGCGCAACTGGCCGCAAGTTCGTTCATGTCTCGCTTGGCGGCGTGCGCGACGAAGCTGAAATCCGCGGCCACCGCCGCACGTATATCGGCGCGATGCCGGGCCGCATCATCGAGGGCATCCGCTCTGTCAAGGCGAAGAACCCCGTTTTCCTGCTCGACGAAATCGACAAACTGGCGGAATCGTATCAGGGCGACCCTGCCGCCGCGCTCCTAGAAGTCCTCGACCCCGCGCAGAATCAGGAATTTGTCGACCACTATCTCGATGTACCGTTTGACCTCTCGCATGTGCTCTGGATCGTCACGGCCAACAATCTCGGCAATATCCCGCGCCCGCTGCGCGACCGCATGGAGATTCTGACGCTTTCGAGCTACACGGAGTATGAAAAGCTCGTGATTGCGCGGCGCTACCTCGTCCCGCGCCAGCGCACGGAAAACGGCCTCAAGGCGAAAGATATCCGTTTCGGCACGGGCGTGCTTGAAGAGACCATCGCGAGCTACACGCGCGAGTCGGGCGTCCGCGAGCTCGAACGCCTGATCGGCCGCATCTGCCGAAAGGCCGCCCGCCACATCGTCGAAGGGGAGGAGACGCCGATCCGCGTCACGAAGAAGCAGCTTGCAGACTACCTCGGCAAACCGAAATACCTCGAAACGAAAGCTGAGAAGCAACCGCAGGTCGGCGTCGTGACGGGCATGGCATGGACGGAAGTCGGCGGTGACATCCTGCCGACCGAAGTCATCGTCCTCAAAGGCAAAGGCAAGCTCATCCTGACGGGCCAGCTCGGCGACGTCATGCAGGAATCGGCACAGGCCGGCCTTACGTACGTCCGCAGCCGCGCCGACGTGCTGCATCTGCCCGAAGACTTCTATGAAAACGACGACATCCACATCCACCTGCCCGAAGGCGCCATCCCGAAAGACGGCCCGTCGGCCGGCATCACGATGGCAACAGGGCTAGTCTCGGCGCTGCTCGGCCGCAAAGTCCGCAGCGACGTCGCCATGACGGGCGAAATCACGCTGCGCGGCAACGTCCTGCCAATCGGCGGCCTTAAGGAAAAAGTGCTCGCCGCCTATCGTGAAGGCATTCACACGATCATCCTGCCGAAGGAAAACGAGCGCGACCTCGAAGACCTGCCCGAAGACATCCGCAAGAAAATGGAATTCCACCTCGTAGAGCACATGGACGAAGTCCTAAAAATCGCGCTGCTGCCAGCTGAAAAAACGAAAACCCAAAAGGAGGCCACTGATGGAACAAAAGAATGACGTCATCATCACGCAGGCCCGCTACCTGGCCTCTGCCGTCCGCAAGGACCAATACCCGGAGGAGAAGAAGCCTGAGTTCGTCTTCATCGGACGCTCGAATGTCGGCAAATCGTCGCTCATCAACTCCCTGACGCGCGTCAAGAACCTCGCGCGCGTCTCGTCGCAGCCAGGCAAGACGCAGACCATCAACTTTTACGAGCTCGGGGCCAAGCTGCCGGGCGAGGAGGAGCGGCGGAGCTTTTACCTCGTCGATCTGCCAGGGTATGGCTACGCCAAAACGGGCAAGGAGAAGCGGAAGCTCTGGTCGGCGTTCATCGAGGAATACCTCAAGACGTCTGAGCAGCTGCAGTTCGTCTGCCAGCTCATCGACATCCGCCATGCGCCGATGGCGTCGGACATCGAAATGTTTCAGTGGCTCGTCCGCGCTGGCATTCCCGTCCTCGTCATCGCGACAAAGGCGGACAAGATCGGAAGGCTTGCACGGGAAAAGCAAGTGCATGTCATCCAGAAAGCGCTCGGCGTGCCCGACCTCTCCGTGCTGCCGTATTCCTCTCTGAAAAATGAAGGACGTTCAGAATTGCTTGACGTCCTGCGGGATTCTCTGTTAAAATAAAGTCATGCAAGATGAATCTGGTTCAGAAAAAGGATTCTGAAAGGAGCGCATGACCTATGATGGAGCTGACAGCCTTTGACAAAGCACTCTTGAACCTGCTGCAGACGGAGCTTCCTGTCTGCTCGCATCCCTTCGCCAAGCTCGGTGCCGAGCTCGGTACGGACGAGGCGACGGTTCTCGCGCATCTCAAGCATCTCAAGGCGGAAGGGTACCTGCGGCGCATCGGCACGTTTTTCAACTCCGCGCGCCTCGGCTATCATGGCACGCTCGTCGCACTTGAAGTCGAGGAAGAAAAAATGGCGTCTGTTGCTGAGGCCATCAACCGCTACCCCGGAGCGACGCACAACTACGAGCGCGAAGGGCAGTACAACCTCTGGTTCACGCTCCTGACACCAGATCCGAAAGTCGAGCGCAAAATCCTGCACGAAGTCCGGGCGCTTCCCGGCGTGCGCGCCATGATGAATCTCAAGGCGCACAAGAAGTACAAGATCAACGTGCAGTTCCATTTGAAATGAGCTGCCAGGGGGGAGACCATGGAGAACAAGCAGCCGCTCAGCGCGCTCGACAAGAATGTCATCCGTGCCCTGCAGGGTGATTTCCCGCTCGTGCCGGAGCCCTACAAAGAGCTTGCGGACCGCGCGGGCGTGACGGAGGATGTATTCCTCGCGCGCGTGCGCGAGCTGTCGGAAAAGAAGATGATTCGCAAGATGGGCGCTGTCCTGCGCCATCGTGAAATCGGCTTTGCGGCAAATGCGCTCTGCGCGTGGGAAGTGCCGACGGATCGACTCGACGACGTTGCAAAGTCCATGGCTGCTTCGCCCTCGATCTCGCACTGCTACGACCGCAACACTGCCCCCGGCTGGCCTTACAATCTCTACACGATGATTCACGGCCACAGCCGCGCCGAATGCGAAGCCATCGCCGACACGCTCGGCAAAGAAAACCACATCAAAAACCGCGTCATGCTCTATTCGAAAAAAGAGTGGAAGAAGACGTCGATGAAATATTTCAGCGAGTGAAAGCTCGCTTTTCTTTTGCCATGAATTATGATAAAATGTAATGCAATCTTGTAAATCATCCATCATAGAGAGACAATGATAGAAGGACAGGTGGCAGTATGGTTTCTGAAAAAATGTATGAGCTCGGTACGAAGAAGTCGACGATCCGCACGATTTTCGAGTTTGGGCGCAAGCGTGCCGCGGAAGTCGGGGAGGACCAGGTTTTTGATTTCAGCCTTGGCAATCCGAATGTGCCAACGCCAGATTTCATCCGCGATGCTGCCATCGACATCCTGAAGACGCGGGAGCCGAATGCCATCCACGGCTACACGGTTGCGCCCGGTGCGCCGCAAGTCCGCGACGCCGTGGCGAAGAGCCTGAACCGCCGTTTCGGCATGGATTACGAGGGCAAGAACATCTTCATGACGGCTGGCGCTGCCGCTGCTATCACGATCTCGTTCAAGGCGCTCTGCGAGGCGGGCGATGAGTTCATTACGTTCGCTCCGTTCTTCCCCGAGTACCGCTGCTTTGTCGAGTCCGTCGGCGGCAAGCTCGTCGTCGTGCCCGCGCGTACGGAGGACTGGCAGATTGATTTCGGCGCGTTCCAGAAGCTCCTGAACGCGCATACGAAAGCCGTCATCGTCAATTCGCCGAACAACCCGAGCGGCGCCATCTATTCGGAAGAGACCATCCAAGAGCTCGCCGCCATCCTCAAGAAGAAAGAACAGGAATATGGCCACCCAATCTTCATCATTTCGGACGAACCGTATCGCGAAATCGCGTTTGACGGCCTGACTGTGCCGTACATCCCGAAGTATTACGATAACACGCTCGTCTGCTATTCGTACAGCAAGTCGTTCTCTCTGCCGGGCGAACGCATCGGCTACATCGCCGTGCCGGACAGCGTTGCGGATTTCGGCGCCGTCTTTGGCGCCATCGCGGGTGCCGCGCGCGTCGTGACGCATGTCAATGCGCCGTCGCTCTGGCAGTACGTCGTTGCGCGCTGCGTGGACGAGCCGTCCGATATTTCGAAGTACGTCGAGAACGGCAAGCTGCTCTATGACGGCCTGATTGACGCCGGTTTCACCTGCGTGAAGCCGCAGGGCGCGTTCTACCTGTTCCCGAAGTGCCTCGAGGATGACGATGCGGCGTTCTGCGAGCGCGCAAAGAAGTACGGCCTGCTGCTCGTGCCAGGGGCGGACTTTGGCTGTCCGGGTTATTTCCGTGCGGCCTACTGCATCAAGACGGACACGATCCGCCGCTCGCTGCCGCTGTTCAAAGAACTGGCAGCAGAGTACAAAAAATAAATCCGAAAATCAATCCGAATGGAGCCAGAACATCGAATGGCCAATATTTATGAAATGGTCGATGCCTATTATGACCAGCATCCCATCGCAGAATCGGCGGCGCCGCAGGAGCTGGTCGAGCAGTATTTCCGCCGACGCGCATGGAAAGGCGACGATTTTGACGACATGAAGGTCGACTGGGACCTCATCATGCTTTCCATCGAGGTCGTCACCTTGTATGATCTTTTCTCGCTGGACACCTTGCAGCCGGAGGAACTCCGCTACGTTGTCGGCCGCTATTTCGCGATGTACGATGTCGCGCATCCGACCGAGCAGGACGTGCAGAATGTCTTTGGCATCCTCAAGCGCTTCCTGCTGTTCCTGTTTCCCAAGGAGAAAAGCCAGATCGAGGAATCCATCGCTGATGCGTTGCGCGGCTATTATCCCGAGGGCCCCGGCGGGGCCTTCCAGATGCCGGAACTTGTGGAACCAGAGCTCTTTTCCTTTTCAGATGAGGATGGGGACGACGAAGAAGAACTGTCAGACGAAGCGTTCGAGCATCTGGATCAGTACATCAATGAATTCTTAGAGGCGTTTCAAAATTATTATCGTTCGCCGGTCTATCGCTTTGATGTCCAGCGCGCGCTTTATCTCTTTTTCGGCCCGATGTGGATGCGGACGGAGCTCGCGCTCGATGAGGAGGCCATGCAGCAGCAGTTCCGGGTCTTCTGGGACTTCTTCATGTTTGACTATCATTTGATGAAAGATGACCAGACGCCGATCGAGCATTTCTTTGAGGAAAAAGATGCGGAAATCAAGGGGGACAAGCGCGTCGTCGTGCGCGACCTCCTGAAATCCCGTTTTACCATTTTCCGCATCGAGGCAGTTGAAGAGGATGCTGTCGTCTGCCAGGACTTGTTTTCCGATACCATGATGGAGCTGCCGCGCCCCGAAGAGGTGCCACCCGATTACCGCAAGATGCTGTTTTACGGCCATATGCACGAAGAGGGCGTCATGCTTTTGAACGGCATCATTTCCGTGCCTGCTACGGCCGCGCTCCAGCGACGCATCCAGGAGGAGATCGAGCGGCTGTATCATGTTTACCTCGTGCAGGAGCCGCAGGCAACGATCAAGGATTTTTTTGCGCGTCATGCAGCGGCGGTGCGTCATGTCATCGAGCAGATGACGTCGTATGCGAAGCTGCGCGCCTTTGCGGAAATTGAGCTGCCGAAACCGCAGAAGAAGGCTGATCCCAAACTGCTCGAACGCCTCGAAGCTTCGGAACGGCGGCTCGAAACGCCGTTCCGAAAACTCAAATTTTCTCTGTTCGAACAGGGGCTTGTCAAACGCCTCTATCGCGATTTCTGTGCTGTCCGGCGCGATATGATGCCTCCAGAGCGGGAAGATGTCGTCCTCGCGACGGCAACGCTGCTCTTTGCCATCAATAACCTCAAGGATGTCGGGGACATGAAGGATTTCTTCCAGCTGTTCCATACGACAAAAGATGATGTGGAGGACTGCCTGACGGAATACTTCTTTTCCATTGGCAACTGGCGGCCGGATCCGCGCTATCTCTCGGAAACCGGATTCGTGAATCTGCTGTTTGACTGGGAGGAGAACGAAGGACCGCAGGGAAAGGTTTTCGAGACATAAGCAGGAACGTATTTCCACAGCCTGGTTGCTGACGGCCGGGCTGTTTTTTGTAAAAAGAAAGGGGAGAGCGATGAATCTGCTCGATTCCATCCAGTGTCTCAAGGGCATCGGGCCGAAGAAGGCGAAGCTGCTGCAGAAGCTCGGCATCACGACACTCTATGACCTCTTGACGTACTATCCGAAGAGCTATGAGGACCAGAGCGCGGTCACGCCGATTGCGCAGCTCGCGCCCGGCGAACGCGCGACGATTGCCGGGACAATCATGAATGTCGCCGAAAAGCAGGCGGGACGCCGCCGCATGACGATTTTGACGGCGCTCGTCGGCGACGGCACGGGCTTTGCGCGGGTGACGTGGTTCAACCAGCCATTCCTCAAACCGAAGCTCAAAGCTGGACGCCGCCTGTTCGTGACGGGCAAGGCCGCCTATGCCTATGGCGGGCGCGGGCAGATGGAGATTTCGCAGATGCAGTCGTATGCACTGCTCGATGAACAGGAGGACGGCGCCGGGCATCTCGGCATCTTTCCCGTCTACGCGGCGACGGATGGGCTGAACCAGACGTTCTTTCGCAAGACGATGCAGACGCTGCTCGCTGCTCTCGATGACGGAGAAGGAAGCGGCTTCGCGCTTTCGGAGGTGCTGCCGCAGGGCGTGGCGGCGCGGTATCATCTGCTGCCACGTGGCGCGGCGTTCCATGCGATTCATTTTCCAAAGGATGCAGACGAGCTCCGCGAGGCGCGGCGGCGGCTGGCGTTTGAAGAGCTCTACCTCATCCAGTGCGGCCTGCTGCTCCTCAAGAAGCAGGCGCGCGAGAAGCAGAAGGGCGTGCGCCACCTCGCTTGCAGCACGCTGTTCCGGCAGGCCTTTTCGCAGCTGCCGTTCCAGCTGACGGACGACCAAGCCGCCGTCTGGCAGGATATCTGCCGCAACATGGAGTCGGATACGCCGATGCGCCGTCTCGTGCAGGGCGATGTCGGCTCAGGCAAGACCGTGCTCGCGCTCTTGGCGCTCGTCAAGACGGTCGAAAACGGCTTTCAGGGCGCACTCATGGCGCCGACGGAAATCCTCGCGCGGCAGCACTACGAGACGTTCACGAAACAGCTTGCGGGCACGGGCATCCGCGTCGGCTTCCTCTCGGGGCACATCACGGCGAAGGAAAAACGCGAGCTCTATGAGCGCATCGCATCGCACGACGTCGACATCGTCATCGGCACGCATGCACTCTTGCAGGAAGGCGTGCAGTTCGCCGCGCTCGGTCTCGCCGTGACGGACGAGCAGCACCGCTTCGGCGTCGCGCAGCGATCGACGCTCGAAAAGCAGGGGACGGCACTCCCGGACGTCCTCGTCATGACGGCGACGCCGATCCCGCGCACGATGACGCTGACGGTCTACGGCGACCTCGACGTCTCCCAGGTGCGCCACCTGCCGCCGGGACGCAAGCCCGTGCGGACGTTCGTGCGCACGACGGACCGCCGCCCGCTCATCTACAAGTACGTGCGCACGCAGGCGGAAGCAGGGCGCCAGTCGTATGTTGTCTGTCCGCTCGTCGAGCAGAGCGACGAACAGGATCTGCCGTCTGCCGAAGAAGTCTATGATGAACTGCGCTATGGCATCCTGCGCGGCATCCCGTGCGGCCTCGTGCACGGCCGCATGAAGGACGCCGAAAAAGAAGCCGTCATGCAGGCGTTCTACGAAAACCGCATCCGCGTCCTCGTCTCGACGACCGTCATCGAGGTCGGCGTCAACGTGCCGAATGCGACGACGCTCGTCGTCGAGCATGCCGACCGCTTCGGCCTTGCCCAGCTCCACCAGTTGCGAGGGCGCATCGGGCGCGGAGACCTCGCGTCGTACTGCATCCTCGTTTCGGACAGCAAGACCGACACGGCGCGCGAGCGCCTTTCGATCCTTGCCGCGACGCAGGACGGCTTCCAGCTCGCCGAAGAAGACCTGCGCCTGCGCGGACCCGGCCAGTTCTTCGGCGCGCGGCAGCACGGCCTGCCGGACCTCAAGATCGCTGACGTGCTGCGCGACACGGACATCCTGCTCGAAGCGCGCCAGGCGGCGCAGGAGACGCTTGGAAGGCAGGAAGACCTGAGCTTTGTTCGGCCGATTCTCGCCTCGCATTACAAGGAACAGTTTGAACATATTACCGATGTTTGATGTATGGTGTATATTTTGTACACGTACATCTTGACATGAATGATGGACATGCGATACAATGAGGGCATATTTTTCTTGGAGGCGCATACATTGACAACTGTATTCGTAAATGGAGCTTGCGGCCGCATGGGACAGGCCGTGCTCAAAGCCGTGCAGGAAGACGCGGACCTCAAACTCGTCGGAGCCGCTGACCTCAAGGGCGGCGCGGACGTCGGGGAGCTCGTCGGCCTGCCGAAAGCGGGCGTCACGGTCGAGACGGACCTCAAGGCGGCGCTCGAGCGTCTGCATCCCGAGGTCATGGTCGATTTCACGCGGCCCGACGTCGTATTTGAAAACGTCAAGACCGCGCTCGCGGCGCATGTGTCGCCGGTCGTCGGCACGACGGGGCTGACGGACGCGCAGAAAGCGGAAATCGCAAAGCTCGCCGAGGCAAATGACACGCCGGCCTTCATCGCTCCGAATTTCGCCATCGGCGCTGTGCTCATGATGGTCATGTGCAAGCAGGCCGCGAAGTACATGCTGGACGTCGAGATCATCGAGCTCCACCACGACAAGAAGCTCGATGCGCCGTCGGGCACGGCTGTCCAGACGGCGGCGATGATTGCCGAAGTCCGCAAGGCGCACAAGCAGGGCCATCCCGACGAAAAGGAAAAGCTCGCAGGCGCGCGCGGCGCGGACTACGAGGGCATGCACATCCACAGCGTCCGCCTGCCGGGCTACGTCGCGCATCAGGAAGTCATCTTCGGCGGCCTCGGCCAGACGCTGACGATCCGCCACGACTCCATGAACCGCGAATCGTTCATGCCGGGCGTCGTGCTCGCGGCAAAGAAAGTACGCGGGCTCAAAGGCCTGACGGTCGGTTTGGATAAATTATTGGAGTTCTGAATTTCGCCATCCATGTTCCATAAAGAAAGGTTGAAGATACCGATGAAGAAGTACAATGTAGCCATCCTCGGCGCGACGGGCGCTGTCGGCCAGGAGTTCCTGCGCCTTATCGAAGAGCGCAACTTCCCGTTTGCAGACCTCAAGCTCCTCGCTTCCAAGCGTTCGGCGGGCAAGGTCATCAATTTCATGGGCAAGGACTACACCGTTGAAGAAGCGACGGATGATTCTTTCGAGGGCGTGCAGATTGCGCTGTTCGCTGGCGGAGCGGCGAGCAAGCAGTTTGCTCCGGCCGCTGTCAAGGCGGGCGCCGTCGTCATCGACAACTCGAGCGCGTTCCGCATGGATCCCGAAGTGCCGCTGATCGTTCCGGAGGTCAACCCCGAGGCCATCAAAGAGCACAAGGGCATCATCGCAAATCCGAACTGCTCGACGATCATCATGATGATGGCCGTCAAGCCTCTGCGCGACCTCTCGAAGATCAAACGCATCGTCGTTTCGACGTATCAGGCCGTCTCGGGCGCAGGCAAAGAGGGCATGGCCGAGCTCGAACAGCAGGAAAAAGACCTCGCGGCTGGCAAGACGCCGGAAGCGAATGTGCTGCCCGTCGCGAAGCTGCCGAAGCATTATCAGATTGCTTCAAATGCCGTCCCGCAGATTGACGTCTTCCTCGACAACCTCTACACGAAAGAGGAAATGAAGATGGTCAACGAGACGCGCAAGATCCTCGGCGAGCCGGACCTCCCTGTGACGGCGACGACGGTGCGCGTGCCGGTCTATCGCAGCCATGCCGAGTCCGTCAACCTCGAGTTCGAGGACGAAGTCACGGTCGAAGCCGCGAAAAAAGCCATCGATGCGTTCCCTGGCGCCATCGTCAAGGACGATCCGTCACAGCAGCTCTATCCGATGCCGCTCTTCACGTCGGGCAAGAACGATGTCGAAGTCGGCCGCATCCGCAAGGACGAATCCATCGCGCACGGCCTGAACCTCTGGGTCTGCGGCGACCAGATCCGCAAAGGCGCAGCCCTCAACGCACTGCAGATTGCGGAGTACATGATTGAACACGATATGTTCTGATAGATGAAAGGCTCCCAGGCTCCCTCTGAGAGGGAGCCTTTCTTTTGCCTTTTTCATGGGAATTTCTGCCAGACTGTGGTATCATAAAGAAAATCGTGCTTTTGGAGATAGAACAGCAGTTTACAACTTTTGAGTCCTGAAAAATAAAATGACGCATGACGCGCCTTTCGAAGTACAATAAGTCTGCAACAACAAATAGCTCGAAACGAGGCGTCATGCGATGGACTTATTATACAACGAAAAGACGACGGTT